>JACRNK010000188.1 GCA_016234985.1 Deltaproteobacteria bacterium | reverse complement strand
CTCTTGACAGCCTCCCTGAAGCCTTCCACTGTTTTTTCAGTTTTGAGCGTTATTTCCATTTCACCCTTTAAGACTGTAAGCGGCGTTTTCAGCTCATGGGATGCATCCGCAGTAAACTGCCTCATCTGCCTGAACGAAAGCTCAAGCCGCGCAATCATATCGTTGAATGTCTCTGCCAGCCTTCCGATTTCATCTCTCGGCCCTGACACCGCAAGCCGCTCATTCAGGCTTCCGGCCTCTATTTTTTTGGCCATATTGGTAATCTCATCAACCGGACTCAATGCCTTTTTTGCAAGAAACCAGCCTATGCCGCTTGCCAATATCACAGCCAGAGGAATGCCCAGCATCAGCATATAAAACAATGTGTTGATTATAACTGTTGATTCCTGCAAAGGCGCGCCAACCTGCAATATGCTGATTAACTGCCCTTTCTCCATTAAAGGAAATGTGATAACCCTGGCCGGGTATCGGCCTATGTTTTCTACGGTCTCATATGTGGCATTGCCTGCAATAGCGTGATGATATCCCTGGCCGGACAGAGGAATGCGGCTTTTCCCGAGGGTTGAAGATGTAAATACTACCTTGCCGTATTTATCCATCAGCTGAATAAAACTACCGGATGTTTTAATTCCGAAAAAATGCTCAAGAAAGACATCAAAATTTTGCGGCAAGGCTACTGTGCCGGGCCTGAATACTGACTTGGAAACCATGTCAGCCATGGATAAAAGCCTCGCATCAATTGAGCTTGTAATGTTTTTTGAAAGCGCAACATACAGGATAGAGCCGAATGTAATGAGACTGGCTGCAAGAAGTGAAGTATACCAGATAGTAAGTTTGGCTCGGATTGGAAGGGACATGATTAAATACAGGCTATGGGCTATAGGCTATGGGGTTTTCCTATTACCTATAGCCTGCCTTTTACCTATTGCCTATAGCCTCTTGCCTATTGCCTATTTTTTCAAAACTTTATCAAAGAAAACACCGGGTGGCTTTTAATCTTATTCCTGCCGTTCAATGCCTCAATCTCTGACAGGAATGCGCATTCCACGATCCGGCCGCCCATCTTTTCTATCAGACTTATAACTGCCGACACTGTGCCGCCTGTTGCCAGGACATCATCGGCTATCACTACATTTTGCCCAGGGCTTATTGCATCCTTTTGCCCAGGGCTTATTGCATCCTGATGTATCTCAAGGCTGTCTTCACCGTATTCCAATTTGTAAGACGCCTTATGGGTTTTATGAGGGAGTTTTCCGGGTTTTCTGACAAGTATCACCCCTGCGCCGAGCTTGTATGCCAGCGCAGCGCCTACGATAAACCCCCTGGCCTCAATCCCGACAACAACATCAACATGTTTTCCCACATAGCGATGGCTCATTAAATCCACTGTCCTTTGGAATGAAACAGGGTCTTTTAATAGGGTTGTTATATCTTTAAAAAGTATCCCTTTTTTAGGAAAGTCAGGAACATCCCTGATAATATTTTTTAGCGATTCTGGCATGAAAACCTCCCTTGTTTTAGTTCATAGCTGGTGGCTTATAGTAGCTATGCAACCTGATAAATAATGACACTTTTTCCCCTGCCTGCCTTTTAAAATCATCCTTGCTTTGCCACCCATTCCGCTATCTCTTTCTTGAACCTTTCCAGAATATCAAGCTTTGCAGTCAAAGCGTCGTACACCTTTTTTGCATCCAGCTTTACATACTCATGGATAAGCACGTTCCTGAAACCGCCGAAACCTTCAAGCCCTTTTGCAAGATTTTGAGATATAATCTGTTTGCCCGCAACCCCCTTGATAATCTCCTCATATTCATCACAATATTCCCTGTAGATACTTGAAAGTATATGGGCTCCGATATCAAAAACCATCTCCGCAATAATTATAAAGCCCCGCTCAATAATCCATTGTATCTTTATATCCGCCTGATATTTATCCCATGAAATACTTTTATATTCCTCTAACACCTTTAATGCCTGGTCCAGTTTCATCAAACGATCTTCGATGGATTCTCTCTTAAATACCATGTCTCAAACCTTCATAAAAGTTACGGCGATAGATTGCCCTTATGTGCTTAAAATCCATATATTCCTGCCATGTCTTCATTTCAAAATCATTGAGCAGAGCATCGTCTTTGCAATAAATAACATTCCCCTCTTTGACCACCTCATACCTGAAGCTCGCCGGCTTATCGCCCATAGTAACAAGGTCTATCTTTTCAGTTCCAACGGCCTTTGTCACCTTTGCCCATAATTTCATATAGCCATCCAGCGTAAGCTCGGGCGCAACAATGGCAATGTCTATATCAGAGGTCTTCCTCGCCTCTCCGGTCGCATGAGAACCAAAGAGGTAGGCGATTTTCACCTCTTTAGAGTCCGGCCAAATGTTGGAGAGCTTATCGGTGATTTCTTGAATGCTCATAACTCACTATTATTATGCAGCCCTATAAACAACAACGCCCTTCTCTGTTATTTCTCCGCCAATCTCAAAGTAATCAGACCCTTCCAATTCGTCTTCCGTAAAACCAATCGGGTCAATATCAACGGAACTTTTTATCTTTCGCGCACAGTCAGACAAAAGCATGATTCGCTTTATATCGTCCATTCGTTTGAACTTATCGGAAACCACCGCAATATCTATATCGCTGGCTTTTGTCGGCCTACCGTACGCATAAGAACCAAAAAGGATAATCTTCTCTACAGGAATCCTGCCTTGAAGCTCCTTTACATAATTCAACACTATATTTTTAATTTCAGCTTTTTTGTAAAACATTTGATTACATCCTCTGTGTCTTTCAACAGGCTGCTCGCATTTCGTTTATTATATATCTTTGTGTTGAATCTATCTTCCTTATATCTGGCTTTTATGTAATGAGCATCTATTTTTAGTATCTTCTCGTCAATTGATTTAGGAATCTCTATCCCTGTCATTTCAACTAATTTAGGAAGTTTATGTATATATTCAGGTCTTTCATTTTTCTGAACAATAAATACAGCCTTTAAAATCGCTTCAACAGCCTGCTGGCACATAAACATTGCAAAATTATATCGTCCTGCTTTTAACATCGCATCAGCAGTTTCAAAATTATCCTTTGATGCTAACAACCAAAATTTGACTGCCTTATTTATGTCTTTAGTCATACATAGTGGCGAGAGTTTCCATGTGCTGCTATCAGCTATGAACTGTGAACTTATTACAATTCTATTTTTATACTACAACATCTTTTTTAAGGCAAGAAGAAAAGAGGGTTTCTGGGTTTTCTGTCCTTTCTTACCTCAAAATGCAGGCGCGGGCTTGAGACATTCCCTGTATCGCCCAACCTTGCAATGACATCCCCTTTTTTTACCGCCTCGCCAATCTTTACAAGATTTTCCTTGTTATGCGCATAAAGTGTAATGAAGCCTTGTTTATGTTTCAGCATCACTATATTGCCATAACTCTTTACGCCGTTATCGCTGTATATAACCTCGCCTTCGGCAGCGGCAGACACAGGGGTTCCTGTTGGCGCAGCTATATCTATTCCGTCATATTTCTTGCCGTTTCGGACGCCAAAGGTAGAAATTACATTTCCTTTCACAGGCCATGAAAATCTCCATTTCTCAACAACTATCTTACCCTCCGGTTCTTTAGGAAGCGCTTGATGGTTTACGGTAGAGTCCGGCCTGGTGTGCGGGGTTGCTGCATCCTTCTTTTCCTCAATCTTAGGTTCGCTGATTGCGGCAGGCCTGTATGGTTCAACCTTTAAAACCTGTAATGCGCCTGGTATAAATAATTTCTGCCCTTGTTTTATCTGCGTTATATCGGTAATATCATTAAATTCTGCCACATCCTGAATATCAACATCATATGTTTTTGCTATCCTCCAAAGGGTCTGCCCTTTTTCAATCGTATGATAAACCCCGTGGGATATGGCGCAAGAGGCAGTAAACAGTAAGCAGAAGCCAGTAAGCAGTAAAAACCGTTTCTCCAATTTCTTCTTTTTATCCGTTTCCCCGTTTCTCCTGCTCTTTGCCATCTTCTGCCTACTGTCTACTGCTTACTGCCTACTATCTTCTTGGCAACATGCTTGTAAAAAAATATGGCGAACGCAATGCTTAAAAGAATGAAAACAACAATGCTGACAGGCCGCATATAATGGTGCAAAATCTCCCAGTTTTCGCGCAGAAGATAACCGATCCAAGCAAGGATTGCATTCCAGATGGTTGCCCCGACAACAGTATATAGACAAAATCGCTTAATATCCATGCCGGCTATGCCTGCCGGGATAGAAATCAGATGCCGCACAACAGGAACAAACCTGCAAATAAATATCGTTCTCTCGCCGTATTTCGCAAACCACCGCTCGCTGGTCTCTAAGTCTTCTTCATCCAGCAGGACATATTTACCTAATTTTCTGACAAGCGGGATGCCGCCAAACTTACCTATGTAGTAAGATACGAGCGAGCCTGCAAGGCTTCCCATGCCGCTGAAAAATATTACAAGCCATATATTGAGCCTGGCCTCAGCAGCCAAAAAACCTGCAAAGGGCATGACAAGCTCGCTCGGCAAGGGAACCATAGTGCTCTCCAATGCCATCAAAAACGCAATGCCGGCATAACCTGTGGCGCCGACAACTGCCGAAACAGTTGCGCTCATGTGCAAAACTAATTGAAAAATTGTCTCCATCTATTCATCCCCCATTGTTATTAAAATCCGCCTTCCATCCATACCTTCCGATAAGTTTTACAAACCTGCATCCGCCCATCTCCTGTTTTATTATCCCTTCCTTGGTTTTTATTATCTTTACAAGTGTTTGCGAGTATTCTTCCCCGACCGGTATCACCAGCCTTCCGCCAATCTTGAGCTGCTCAATATAGCGCTTTGGTATCTCAGGCGCAGCCGCTGTTGTCAGGATGGCGTCAAACGGCGACTCTTCAGGCCAGCCCAGTGTGCCGTCGGCAATCTTTATCACCACATTGGAGCAATGGACAGAATCAAGAATCTTTCTTGCCCTTGCCGCCAAAAGTCCTATCCTTTCTACGGAATAAACCTTTTCTGCAAGCATTGAAAGGATTGCAGTCTGATAGCCTGAGCCTGTTCCTATCTCAAGAACCTTTTCTGTGCCTTTCAGTTCAAGGGCCTCTGTCATGAAAGCGACGATGTACGGCTGCGATATGGTCTGCTTTTCACCGATGGGAAGGGGAAAATCATTATAGGCCTGGCTCCATAATGCCTCTTCCGGGACAAACAGATGCCTTGGCACCGCAAGCATTGCCTCAATAACACGCTTATCTCTTATGCCCCTTGGAATAAGCTGGGTCTCAACCATCCTCTGCCGCGACCTTGTATAATCATCTTTTTCTTTTATTTTCAATGGCAGCATATCGGTCGTCAGTTACCAGTTACCAATTATCAGTTATTGTTTTTCACTGTTCACTAGTTTACTGTCTTTACAGTTTCCAGTTATGCAATTCCTTAAATGCTGCATAATTTGTCATGTCAAGATGAACCGGCGTAACTGATATAAATTTACCGGCAATGGCCGCAAAATCACTATCCTTGCCGCCTTCCCATTTCAGGACATCCCCGCCTATCCAATAATATTTCTTTCCCCGTGGATCAACCTTCTCCACTACGGCATCGCCATAAAACCTTTTCCCCTGCTTTGTTATCCTGTAGCCTTTTATATTGCTTGCTTCCGGCACATTGACATTCAAAAGCGTATCTTTGGGAAGCCCTTTTTTAAATATAAATCTCGCAAGCCTTGCCGCAAATTTTGCGGCAGGTTTAAAATCAAAATTATCTCTGGATACAAGAGATATTGCAATGGATGGCATGCCGAGCAGGGTTCCTTCCATAGCGGCAGAGACAGTGCCGGAGTATGTAACATCGTCGCCGAGATTGCCGCCTTTATTGATGCCGGATACCACGAGGTCGGGTCTTTTTTTCAGTATGCCGTTTACCGCAATATTGATGCAGTCTGTCGGCGTTCCATCAACAGCGTAAACATTGGAGCCATGCCTTTCAACACGCAAAGGTGGAGCCATGCCTTTCAACACGCAAAGGCCTGTGAAGGGTCAGGGAATGGCTTGCCGCGCTCCTCTCTCTGTCAGGCGCAACAACAAACACCTCGCCAACCCTTTTAAGCGCCCTCGCCAGAGCTTTTATGCCTTCGGAATGAATGCCGTCGTCGTTTGAGACAAGGATTAACTTTTTCAAATAAAACTCCGTTTTTATGATTTAAAAAGTAGCGCCGACCATAAAGGTCGGCGCTTGACAGACAATAAACTTTGTTTTAGTTAAAATAGCTTAAAGTTTAAGAGGTTGTCAATTTGAAAAAATATGAATAAAAAAAGATTTGGAGCGGGCGAAGGGAATCGAACCCTCGTATGAAGCTTGGGAAGCTTCCATTCTGCCATTGAACTACACCCGCCAAGGTTTATGGGCTTACGCATTTTTTACTACACCAAATTACGAAAGTCAACTGTAAAGCCCTAACCTCACCCCTCTTTTGTCTTTGCCAGCCAATCCTTTATAAATTTAACAGCGTCTCTTTTATTCTTTATAACCCCTTCCCCTTCAGCCTCTGCCAGTTTTCTTAATATCCTTCCTACCATAATACCCTCTGAAAGACCAAAAATCTCCATTACCTCATTACCATTTAATATGGGATTGGGCTTGCTTACTGCATATATCTTGTAATAGAAACTAATTAAATTCTTCACAAACAGCGCAAGCTCAGGGTCATCTCCATTTCTGGTAGCCCTTGCATCTGCAAGAGAGAGCAAAGAGAGAGCAATCCCATCTTCACCACTTGTTGCCCTGAACAGATGCGCCTTGGAGCGGTCTGTTACCCTTTCAATAGATGCAAGGTTGAAAACCCTGTGATGGTTTCTGACAAGCCTTGCAGTAAATGCACTCGCTGCCCTGCTTAATTTTAATCTCCTTGCTATTCTCTTGCCGATAGGTTCGCCTTCTACCTCATGACCTATAAATCTTATCCTTTTCCCTTCATGTTGCATTGTTGCAGGCTTGCCTGCATCATGGATAAGAAGCGCAAGCTTGAACAATCCTTTTTTAGAAACAGAGCCAATCTGCATTTGAAAAGAGTTTTCAATATTGCCGGCAAATTCAGGCATAAAGGTTTTTAGATTATTATATAGCTTTTCTCCCTGCTCCAATGTCTTAAACGCATGGCGCAACAAGTTATAGCCTGCCAAAGTTGGAAAAGAAGTCTTACTCTCCCATTCTTTGGTTTCAGGTATAATCTTCTGAAGAAGCGAGAGTTCATAAAGCCGCTTCATATAACTGACCGATTCTGTTATTTCAAGTATGGCAAAAAACTCATCCCTGATCCTTTCCCACGAAGATTTGGCCAACAAACCGGACTTTTTTTTAATACATCTTTCTGTTTCTTTATCTATAATAAGGCCGTATTGCGCTGAAAGCCTTATAGCCCGCAAAAGCCGCAATGGATCGTCGTCAAATATTTTCGGCTTAATCATCCTTATTGTTTTGTTTTTTGCGTCTGCCCGCCCCTTAAAAATATCTATCAAACTCGTCTTCTTTTCTCTAAAAAGAGCGGCTACATCAACAGCCATGGCATTTATTGTAAAGTCTCTGTTGCTTAAATCTTCCAAAATATCATTGCCTTTAAACGGGGAAAGGTCAATATGAATTTCGGACTTTAACTCCGAACTCCAAACTCCAAACTCCGAACTTGATTTTACAACCACCCTATAAGCGCCGGATTCCTTATCCAGCAAAAAGGGGCTTCCCTTAAACCTTTCGGCAAGAAGATTGGCTATATCTTTAATCTTGCCGTCTAATGCAATATCGTAATCAAAACCAAATGGCCTGGATAAAACAAGATTGCGGACTATTCCTCCTACAAGGTATGCCTTTGCGCGCGTAGTATCTACGGCATCAAATACAGCCTTGACAACAATGTCGTTCTTTAATTTGGAAATTACGGCAGGCTTCATAATTTAAAGCTCTCCTCAAAAAAATAAAAGGCCGACTAAGTCGGCCTTCTTCCATGACAAAATATTGTTGGGTTGATAAAACCAACCCAACCTACTTCTTGCTTCTGTGTTGTCCCCCGCTGGCGGGGGATTAAGGGGGTGGACGGTCGGTGGCGGCTCCATTTTCCTCCCCCTACCCCCTCCAGAGGGGGACAATAAAAATATACCAGTCACAAGAGCTCAACCTCTAACATATCATCCATCAATGGAATAGCCTCAGCTTCATTTTCTTTCTTGGAACTGCTTGTCAATTCTTTAATCTTGGAAGAAACCTCTCTAAATCCCTTATCTATATCATATATGGATTTAAAAACCTCCAAGGCCTCGTCTTCCCTTCCGGAGGCCTCATAGGCCAGACCAAGTTCATACATCAGGCCTTTTCTCTCTTCGTCTGTTCTTCCGCCAATAATCTTAAGCCCCTTTATATACTGGCTTACAGCCTCCTGGTAATCTCCCTTAGCCACAAGACTCAAGCCAAGCCGTGTATAGCAATCAAATTCAAATACTGGATCTTTTAAGGCAATCTTAAACTCCCTCATGGCATCGTCATAAAGTTCCATCTCCATATATGCAATGCCAAGGTTATAATGGGTTTCGGTATCCTCTCTGTTTAATTGTTTTTCCACGCCCTGTTTAAACTCTGTAAATGTTTCCTTGCCTTTTGCGTCTGTCGCCCATGATTCAGTGAGAAAATCCAGGGCCTCCTCTAATCCCAGCTCAGAAGAAAGGTCAACAAATCCTTCTTCCGGCCCAGCCTCCATCTCTCCCGCTACAATTGCCCCTTCCGGCAGTAACCCTTCCAATCCCAACCCCTCAAGTCCTTGTTTTGCCGCAGGCCCTTCGGCATCGCTCAGGACAGGCTCTTCAACTACCTCTACAGCTTCAGCCTCTTCCAGATGAGAAAGTTCTTCCACCGGTTCAATATATTCGGGAGTAATTTCTTCTGTAACCGCTTCGGCATAAACCTCATCTTCCGAAGGTATAAGTTCTTGAACACCCAGATCTACGAGAGGAGCCTCTTCCTTTGCCTCAGATGTCTCAATCTCAGGCATCTC
>JACRNK010000187.1 GCA_016234985.1 Deltaproteobacteria bacterium | reverse complement strand
GTGGGTTCAGGCAGGCCGAATTATGCCTCTGCCGCAGAGATTGCAAAAGAAATAGTGGATTCATACATAAAAGAAACATTTGACGAGACATATCTCATATACAGCGAATTCAAATCAGCGTTGAGCCAGAAACCCGTGATACAAAAACTTTTGCCCATTGAACCTTTGAAGGAAGCTGAAGCAGGCGCGGAGCACATCTACGAGCCGTCTCAGGAGGCGATACTTGCGGATATTTTGCCGAAATACATAGAGGTTCAGATATTCAGGGCGCTTTTGGAATCCGCTGCCAGCGAGCATGGCGCCAGGATGGCGGCAATGGATTCTGCGACAAAGAATGCAAAAGAGATGATTGATGGGCTTACATTGAAATACAACAGGCTGCGCCAGGCGGCGATTACAAAAGAATTGATGGAGATTATCGGCGGCGCAGAGGCATTGAAAGGATAAATCAAAAGGCAAAACTCAAAAATCAAAATTAAGGAATTTTTATTGGAGGAAGAATGGAAAAGAAAAATATAGGCAAGGTAACGCAGGTCATTGGAGCGGTTCTGGATATAGAATTCCAACCCGGCCATTTGCCGGCCATATACAATGCCGTAAAGGTTACAAACCCCAGCATAAGCGACCAGCAGTGGAACCTGTGTCTGGAGGTTGCCCAGCACCTCGGTGAAAATACGGTGAGGTGTATTGCTATGGACTCAACCGAAGGCCTTGTGAGGGGAATGGAGGCATGGGATACAGGCGACGGCATTTTGGTTCCTGTGGGCAAAGGTGTTCTGGGAAGGATATTGAATGTAATCGGAGAGCCTGTTGACGAGATGGGTCCTGTAAAGTCGGATAAAAAATATCCGATTCACAGGCCCGCGCCTTCATTTGATCAGCAATCAACAACAGCAGAGGTTTTTGAAACAGGCATAAAGGTTATTGACCTTTTAACGCCGTATCTGAAAGGCGGCAAAATCGGGCTCTTCGGCGGCGCGGGCGTTGGGAAGACAGTTCTGATTATGGAACTTATAAATAACGTTGCCATGCAGCACGGCGGATATTCCGTATTCGGCGGCGTTGGCGAAAGAACAAGGGAAGGCAACGACCTTTGGATTGAGATGAAGGAGTCAGGCGTTATTGACAAGACCGCGCTTATCTACGGCCAGATGAACGAGCCGCCCGGGGCAAGGGCAAGGGTTGCATTGACAGCGCTTACAACAGCCGAGTATTTCAGGGACGAAGAAAATCAGGATGTGCTTCTCTTCATAGACAATATATTCAGATTTGTTCAGGCGAACTCCGAGGTCTCTGCGCTTCTCGGAAGAATACCGTCTGCGGTCGGCTATCAGCCCACGCTTTCAACAGATGTGGGAGAATTGCAGGAAAGGATTACCTCAACAACAAAAGGCTCTATCACATCGGTTCAGGCAATATATGTGCCTGCCGACGACCTTACAGATCCCGCGCCTGCGACGACATTCGCCCACTTGGACGCGACAACGGTTCTTTCAAGACAGATAGCGGAATTGGGCATCTACCCTGCGGTTGACCCGCTTGATTCCACTTCAAGAATCCTTGACCCGCAAATTATAGGCGAGGAGCATTATGCTGTTGCAAGAAAGGTTCAGCAGGTTTTACAGAAATATAAAGACCTTCAGGATATCATAGCCATTCTTGGTATGGATGAACTTTCAGAAGATGACAAACTGGCCGTTTCAAGGGCAAGAAAAATCCAGAGATTCCTGAGCCAGCCGTTCTTTGTTGCAGAGGCATTCACAGGTTCGCCCGGAAAATATGTCGGCGTAAAAGACACCATCAAAGGTTTTAAAGAGATTGCCGAAGGCAAGTATGACGACATCCCTGAGCAGGCATTCTATCTGGTCGGCACAATAGAAGAGGCATTGGAAAAGGCGGAGAAATTAAGGGCAGCAGCGTAAAAAACCATGGCAAACACATTCTTGCTTGAAATAGTTACACCAACTAAGCTTGTCCTTTCCGAGCAGGTGGATTTTATGACAGCTACCGGCACAGAAGGCGAGTTCGGCGTTCTCGCCGGACACGCGCCGTTTCTTACCACCCTTAAACCGGGCGAGCTTACCTATAAAATCGGCAACGACACCGCCCGCCTTACCATCGGCATCGGCTACGACGAAGTTGGGCCTGAAAAGGTGACAATCCTCGCGGAAGCAATTTCGCAAGAAACAAAAGAACGGTAGTATATGTGAAGTAAAAAACATCATTTAAAAGTTTGAGATTCTTTGTCAAGCAACGCAATGGCCTTCCTTGCATCATAAAAATCACGGTTTAGTCTCAAGGCTGTTTTAAATTCTTCTCTTGCCTTTTGTTTCAACCCCTTTCTCACATATGCAATGCCAAGGTTATAATGGACATCCGGGTCTTCTGGTCTAATTTTTATTGCGGTTATATATTCAAGTATAGCTTCATCTATATACCCCTGGTGATAATAGGCAAGCCCAAGGTTGTGATGTGCACCAGGGTCATCCGGTTTCAACCTTAAGACTGCCATATATTCTTTTATGGCCGCGTTCAACTGGCCAATTCTATAATAAGCGCTTCCAAGGTTAAGATGAGCGCCTTTATGATATGGATTGGCTCTTAACGCGCTTATATATTTTTGGATAGCCTCATCCAGTTGCCCCTGATTATAATAAATCAGTCCTATATTAGAATAGGCATCTGGGTCATCCGGTT
>JACRNK010000168.1 GCA_016234985.1 Deltaproteobacteria bacterium | reverse complement strand
CATAGCCCTTAATCCTGTAACCGCTATCTCCCTTCCTATGATAAGGGCTGCCATCCATGCAGGAACCCTTCCCAATGGTATTAGCATGACAAGACAGGTAACAATAAGCAGTTTATCAGCCAATGGGTCTAAAAACTTGCCAAACGTAGTTTCCACACCCATCTTTCTTGCAAGATAACCATCCAACCAGTCAGTCAGCGCGGCGGCTAAAAATATAATTGCTGCAATAAGGCTGGTCTTTTGGTTTGGCGATAACAGAAGCGCTATAAGAACAGGGGCTGTAAGTATCCGCACTACGGAAATGGCGTTAGGAAGGTTCCATGCCTCATTTTTTTGCAAGCGTGCTCTCCTTTATCTGCTCGTAATCCTTTAGATATTTAAACACCTTTTTAACATTCTCCCGGGTTTCTTTAAACGGCGGGATGCTTTTATATTTAATAACCGCATTCTCGCCTGCATTGTATGCCGCAACCACTAATTTTAAATCAGATTTGAATATCCCCATTAGACGTTTAAGGTATTTTACGCCGCCGTCAATATTATTCTGCGGGTTGTCTATATCAGCAACCCCCATATCATTGGCAGTTTCAGGCATAAGCTGCATCAAGCCCCTTGCACCTTTTACCGATACGCTCTGCGGATCAAAATCCGATTCGGTCTTTATAATAGCCTTTACAAGCAGCGGGTCAACGCCGTGTTTTACACACGCGTCATTTATGAGCCTGTCATATGCGCCGGATGATAATCTTTTGTAATCAAAATGAAACTCCTTCATCTTTAAACGGTATTTGGGCGAGGTGGGTGCATTGGAAAAATGCATAACGCCTTTTTCGTCCGTATAGGCGTAAATATCGGCAACTGCATTACGCATGAAAATGCATTCTGCAGATGAAATGAAAACTAAAAATGCTATAATTACGATTCTCATAAATTGCAATCGTTTTATATGGGGGACGACAAAAACAAGTAGATGTAGTTTGCCCATTTATGGGCGTATTTTAAAACCGCCGATAAACTTGTCCCGTTATGTATTTAAACGGGATCGGCAGACTACAAATTTATATCGCTGGCTACAGTATAGCAAATAAAAATATTTATGCAATCCATTGTATAAGTCAAACACATTTGCGACATTTCTCCATTTTCAATCATATACTCTACAGGGCTCTTTTTTTCCAGTGATTTGTGCGGCCTCTCGGTGTTATAGAATATGAGATAATCCGCAAGCCTTCGGTGAAATATCGGTTTGTCGTTTATTACGTCAAGATTGTAGTCTATAAACTCTTCTTGCACCGTTCTGTTATACCGCTCTATGTAGGTATTTATCTTCGGGCAATTCGGATAAGAGAAGTAATGAGGAACTCCCTCTTTTTCGAGTTCCAAACCGAACTCGCCCAGATTTTCGCCTCCGTTGTCCGATTGCCACGACTTAACTTTGCTTGGGTAAACGCTTTTAAACCTGCGGTAAAAGTCCAACATATTTTCACTCGAACGCCTCTTGTAATTGAGGGTGAGGGCGAACTTGGCTTTGGCGTCTATAGCGCTGTAAAAGTAGTCTTTGACCCTGTCCGTTATCCTTTCGACCGTATCGGCTACGATGTGTCCGAAGTCCTTTGGTCTTATGGGATGCTTGATTCTAAGCCGTTTCGTCTTCTTTCCCGCCTTATTCTTTGCCCACCCGGAAGAGGGGTTGTGATATACCTTGCCGATTTTAGGATAAAAGAACTTATGCCGCTTGATGATATTTCCTACGGTGGATTCGGATACCGGCTTTAATCCGTTTTTGGCCGCGTGCTTATCTAAAAGCGGTTTTATCTTTTCTTTGCCGAGACGAGGATGTTGCTCCCGAAGTTCCCTTACGAACTTGACTACCCAATCCGGCGTTTTCGGTTGCCTTAGGTTTTTTGGCTTGGTAGAGCAGGGAATTAAGGATTCAAGCGAACCCCCGCTCTCCTTAAGCCTCTTTTTCCATCTGCTTATGACTTTTCTATCGGCTCCGAAGGCCTCTACCGCCGCTCTTTCGCCGTAAGTCTCGTAGAATTTAATTATCTTCATGCGCTGCCTTGCCGTTTCGCTTTCGTCAAAATTCCTTAAACTCGGGAGCATACCCTGAAACCTCCTTAAGCCCCTTATTCTACTAAATACAGGGTATGCTCTGGAATAGTGATCCATCAATCCCTAATGTCGCATATGTATCTTAACTTATTCATCCATTTGTATTTTTTTAAAAACCTTGACTTTTATTATCGTAGTGGTTTAAGATACATTTTCTGTTGCGGGGTGGAGCAGTCCGGTAGCTCGTCGGGCTCATAACCCGAAGGTCGCAGGTTCAAATCCTGTCCCCGCTACCAATAAGAAACGCCCTGAAATCACAAGGTTTCAGGGCTTTTTTGCTTTTAAAATAAGCCGTTAGAGAGCTAAAAATCGCAACTCTGTAAGTGGTTGATAGTAGGATATTCTGGTATATGATAGTATAAAATGTTTGGTAGTTTTTGGGTTTTAAGTTTCGGGTATATTATCATATGAGGCTTTTATTCTGAATATATGTAATTGAGAGTTTTTCAGCAAACTGATAGTCAAGTCTTGGTGCAGAAAATCAATTTAAAAGGCAACTACGGAAGCCATACCCTGAGAAAAACCTTCGGCTATATCCATCGCACATTGTTTAAAACAGACATCTCTACCCTTATGACCATATTTAATCACTATAGCCAAAAGCAAAGGCTGACTTATCTGGAAATTCAGTCCGGAGAGATTAAGGATACATGCATGAAGGAAATATGATTGGGTGAAGATTAGATATTTCAGACATAGCAAAATACTATTTTTTGAAATAGCAAAATTGCTATATTTGAATTCTACTTTCCGATATCTGTTAAATTGCAACACCCTAAAACTATAGTCAAATTTCAAATCTCTAATATTTGATAATTATCGCCCTGCCTGAACCTCCTTTCTATAACACCTCTCTGAATAAACGATATGGAGAGGCATTTGTTGTTTCAATAGCCTTCTCTACTTCCCCTCTGTTTAAGTCCATATCAGCATCCTTCAAGATGGCTTTATAAAATTTGTTATAGAACTCATCCGGATAGACCCAGACTTCAAATGTAATCTTTCCATCACTATAGCTGCCTCTTGTAGCATAGTCAAACTCAAAACTCTTCTGCGGCGGGATGCGGGTGTCAAAGATCTCTTCGCTGAGATCAAGGCTGATAGTACGGCCTATGAATGCCTTTTTGAGAGAACCCTGAATAACCTTGCCGGTCTTATCAAGCATAAACCCCTTCACCACAACCAGCGGCGTTGCATAGGTAGGGAAATAATGACCCACACCGGAGTTTGTTATGGTAATCCTTGCGCCTTTGTCGCGCCGGACCGATTCAATGCGAACCCCCCGCAGAACCATCTCTTTATCATGTATGCCCCGCCAAAGGTGCTGCCTATCAGGCATATGGCAGTTCTGGCAGGTTACATTGTTTTGGCCATAGATGCTCTCTTTCCATTCCCTGTAAGTGTTTACAAGAAGTTTGCCGTTTAACTCGTATCCTTCATCCAATTGATGACACGCCTCACAAAAATCTGCTTTTTCAAAGAAGTCCTTTTCTACAAATCCGTTGTGGTTGTCTTGTTTTTTACTGCTTACTGTTTTTCTTGCCGGCGGCCCATAAACTTTGCCTTTCCTCAAGTGACAGACACTGCAAGAAACACCAGAAAGTTTAAGTTTGTTATCAAAGGATGGGTTTTTAATCCCCTCACCCTGACCCTCTCCCGCAAGGGGAGAGGGGAGTATTATCTCTGACTGTTCTGCCATCGGCGCGTGGCAGAAATAACAGGACTGGGCAAACTGCGGGTCTTTGTCCGTCCTCAACTGTCCGAGAAGCCCGGGACCAACTGCCCTGCTGTGCAAAGAGCCCTTCCATCCGTTATGCTGCTCCTTATGGCACTTGCCGCACTCCTCGGGATAGAGTGGGAATTTATTGAAGTCATTTTGAGGCGGGATAGGTCTTTCCCAGTATTCCGATAAAAAAACCTCTCCCCCTTTTGTCTCGGAGGAGAGGATAATCAAACCGCATATGATGCAGATAACAAAGGCTATTATTTTTTCCCGCACGGATTCTTCATACCACAGGGGTTTTTCATCATGCAAGGATTCTTTCCAGCGCACGGATTAGCCGGCGCGCCTTCTTCTTTTGCATGAGACTGCGCATAGGCTGCAAGGGCTGTCATTTCCAAAGAATTCCATGCCAGGGGTTTGCCCTTCATAGGATTCTTCATGCAGAAGTTTATCATCTGGTCAAGCGTAAGTATATCGTTGGCCATCTTGATATATTTTGGAAATGGAGCCTTTTTCAAACCCTTTCCCTCAGCATGACAGGTGGCGCAGGCCGTGCCGGATGTCCCAAGCTTCGTATCATTCCAGAGTTTCTTGCCCATCTCCATAAGCTTTGCGCCCATCTCCATAAGCTTTGCATTATCCGCGACGGCAGTTTTTCTTATGGTCTTGGGTTTCATGGCGCAAGGGTTCTTTGCAGCGCATGGATTTTTGCCGCAAGGATTTTTCTCTCCTGCCTGAACCTCCTTCAACATAATCAAGGGTAATACCAGCAGCATTACTATAAACATCTTTTTCCAGTTTTGATACATAGTGTCTCCTCCTTTTTTTATTGATAAAACTTGCCTAATTATAGCCGAGTTTCTCGTCCCTGCAACATTATCCTATCTCATGAGCGCTCATGCTATGCCTCCTTTGCAGACTTTTCATATTGCGAAGATACTTGTCCCGTTATGTCTTTAAACGGGATTTGCTCCGGTTTTTCCGTCAGATGATTTGCATCTAACTCGTTTTCAGATGACGTCTTTTTAAAGTTCTTTATTGCCTGACCGAGCCCTGTCCCGATGCTGGGCAGCTTCCCCACTCCGAATATTATCAGGATGATTGCAAGTATAATGATAAGTTCCGTTGTTCCTATGCCAAACATATATCAGCCACCTCCTTTCTTAGCCTGCAAAGGCCATTGTAACATCATACCTTTCAATATGCTGTCTAAATGACAATATATCCCTGAACATCTCCCCGCAGATAGGGCAACGATAACCGCTCCACACCCTGAACAGATAAGGATTCTTTAACGCCTCAGCCATTCCCTTAAGGACACTCTGAAAAACTCTCCCATCCGCCCATAAATTTGATAAAATAAGCGGCACGGAGGATACAGCCATGAGACAAACCAGCTTTCTAACCCTTGGTCAACAAAAGAAACTCAAATGCGAAAGATTCCTTGATGAAATGAAGACAGTCGTTCCGTGGGAACAACTGACGGCAATCATAGCTCCTTACTATAAAGAGCCCGATACCGGGAGAAAAAAGAAAGAACTCATCATCATGCTCAAGATATACTTCCTTCAGCAATGGTATGGACTGAGCGATCCCGGAATGGAAGAAGCCATATACGACAGGAACTCATTCCAGAAATTCCTGGAGATAGACCTGTTAAGCTATGCCGTTCCCGATGAAACGACCATATTAAACTTCCGGCATCTGCTGGAAGAACAGAGATTGCAAAAAAAACTGTTCAAGGCAGTCAATAGGCATCTCGAAAACAAAAACATAACAATCAAGAACGGCACCATCGTAGACGCCACGATAATAGCAGCGCCGTCCAGCACAAAGAATGAAGATAAAAAGCGGGATGAAGAAATGAGTTCAACGAAGAAAGGAAACAAGTGGCACTTTGGGATGAAAGCGCATATAGGAGTAGACAGCAAAATAGGAATTGTGCATACCCTTGAAACCACAACCGCAAAAGTCCATGATAGCGTGGTGATGGAAGAACTGCTGCACGGAGAAGAAGAGGCAGTATTCGGAGACAAAGGATATGCAAACGACAAGGAAAAGAAACAAGCAAGGGCAAAAGGGGTTTTCTGGGGAATCCTTGATAAAGCCAAAAGGAATCATGCGCTATCGTCAAATCAGCAAAAGAGAAACAAAAAACTTTCAAGCATCAGAGCCATAGTGGAACATCCGTTTCAAGTGATCAAATGTCAGTGGAAATACACCAAGGTAAGATACAAAGGGCTTCTCAAAAACAGCCTTCAACTCTACACGCTCTTTGCCTTATACAATCTGTTCAAGATGCGAAGGAACTTGCTTCAAATGGTGTCAGCATAAGACAAGGGATGAAGTGTGTGAAGATGGATAAAAGAAGAGGAAAACGAGATGAAAATGATGATGATTATGATGAAAAACGGATAAAGAAACGAAAGAACGGCATCTCTGCTCTCTTTATGTGGCAGTGAAATAGGATTTTTTCATAGGATAAATGAGATTGCGAGATGAATAGGGTGTTTTTCAGAGTGTCCTTAACATATTCCTCTTTTGTTATCGGCCTTATCTCCTTTACAGCCTCTATCGTGTGTCTCTTCTTTATCCTCGGAAGACCCTTTACCTTTGAAATAACAGAGAGCATATCGCTGCCT
The DNA here is from genome assembly GCA_016234985.1 of Deltaproteobacteria bacterium. Lineage (GTDB taxonomy): Bacteria > Desulfobacterota > GWC2-55-46 > UBA9637 > UBA9637 > JACRNJ01. Next base: position 515 of record JACRNK010000168.1, on the reverse strand, counting down.
TTAAAATATCTTTTAACTTCATAACTGTTGCCTGCGCCTATATGACCGTTCTCCAGAATTACCTCAAAGTATTGCATCTATCGCTTCCCTTCATTTTTCCCGCAGATTCCATATATAGTTCTTATTAATCTTATGACATCTGACATCTCAATAAGTCCTAATCTATATGCATTGCTTATGTTAGAAATGTTCTGTCTAATATCAATCTCGTCTGATGTCATTTCTTGCTGCTCTTTTTCACAAGCCACCATTCAATCCCTCCGACGCCAATTATCCCAAGGAAGGTATACAGATAAACCATTATTGGAACAGATGCCTCCATAATCACATAGTTCCATGTGGACAGGCTCATCAGGAGATTGTGTTCTCCATTGGAGCCGTCCCATACATTTAAGGCAAACGGGATAAACTTGCCCTTTTCAAACTGAACATCGTTTTTGTCTTCGGTTGTAAGCGGCCTTTTTATGACAACACGCCATACGCCGTCCTTCCATATCCCTTTGCCCTTTGCCTGC
>JACRNK010000186.1 GCA_016234985.1 Deltaproteobacteria bacterium | reverse complement strand
CAGAGAATTGCATCGTACGGTTTTACCTCCGCCTCTCCCAATGCAGCATTGATTGTTTTTATGTTTTTCAGCCTCTTTCCCTGCTTAAAGATTGCAGGGACAAGGTTTTTTATCTCCTCATCCAAAAGTTTTATCATGGCGGGCGAAGGGTCAAGAGCCGTAACCTTCTTGCCTGCCTTCGCAAGCGGTATTGCAAGTGTGCCGCAGCCTGAGCCAACATCAAGAAAGGTTTTGCAGTCTCTGGTCTTGGGAAGGATAATACTCAGCGCTGTTTTCGGCAGTGTACTGTATTTAAGCCCCTTCCAATACCATTTGGCCTTTAAGGCGTTCCAGAAACCTTTTGGATTTTCATACATGGCAAATATATACTACAGGCAATAGAAATAGGCAATGGAAAGACAGTCCTCTTGACTTTTTGCCTGTGTTTGAGTATTGATAAATAGGCTTTTAGAAAGGCATTTTAAATGAAGATTGGAAAACTTGAAGTTGGAAATAGACCTAATATAGCCGCTGTCATAATAGACGGCGAAGACAAGAAGGCAATAGCTCAAGCCAAAAGAAACGGGGCAGACCTTTTAGAGCTGCGTATAGATTGCTTTAAAAAACAAGATGTTGCTGCTGTTCAAAAAACCGTAAGGCATATTCAAGCTCAAAAATTGCCTTTGCTGGCAACCATACGGAGCAAGGCAGAGGGTGGAAAGAGCGGCATAAGCGAGAAGGAACGGCTGAGACTATTTCAAAATATCATGCCTTTTGTGGATGCGGTTGATATAGAGCTTGGCTCAAAAAAGATACTGAAACATGTAATAAAGGCGGCTCACGAATCGAATAAAAAGGCAATTATCTCCTATCATAATTTTAAAAGCACTCCTGAACAAAAAAGGCTTGAGGCAATTGTAAAGAATTGCAAAAAGGCAGGCGGTGACATAGTTAAGATAGCGGCATTTGCGCGGGAAAAAAAGGATATTGTCAGACTTGCCTCGCTTGTCGTATCACATAAAGATATAATTATCATTGCAATGGGAAAATTGGGGATTGCATCAAGGCTCTTTTTCCCCATGCTCGGCTCTTTAATCACTTACTGCTCGGTTACAGAGTCTTCGGCGCCGGGGCAGTTATCTCTCAAGACCACCGCAAAACTCTTAAAAGAGCTCAGAAAATAAAATCCTGCTTTAATTTATAAAAAAACCTTGCCTTTTAATAACGAATAATTATAATATCTAAACCTTTGCAAAGGGAGGTGTAGTCATGGCTGTTAGGATTGCAATCAACGGTTTTGGGAGAATTGGCAGGAATATTCTCAGGGCGTCTTTAAAAGAAAAGGATTTGGATTTTGTGGCAATCAATGATGTTACGGACGCCAAAACCCTTGCCCATCTCTTGAAATATGACTCCGTGTTCGGCATTTGTGATGCGGATATAAAGGCCAAAGACAATGCCATTGTGGTGAATGGCAAAGAGATAAAGATTACGGCCATAAAAGACCCTGCCCAGCTTCCGTGGAAGGATTTGAAAATAGATGTTGTGCTGGAATGCACAGGTCTTTTTACCGACAAGGAAAAAGCTGTTGGCCATATAACAGCAGGCGCAAAAAAGGTTATCATATCAGCGCCTGCAAAGAATGAGGATTTGACTATCTGCATGGGCGTGAATCATGACAAGTATGACGCGAACAAGCATCATGTTATTTCCAACGCATCCTGCACAACCAACTGCCTTGCGCCTGTTGCAAAGGTTTTGCTGGAAGAATTTGGAATCGTGCGCGGGCTTATGACAACAATTCATGCCTACACAAACGACCAGAAGATTTTAGACCTTCCTCACAAAGATTTAAGAAGGGCGAGGGCAGCCGCGCTTTCAATGATACCGACAACCACCGGCGCTGCCAAGGCGGTATCCCTTGTCATTCCTGAATTAAAGGGCAGATTAGACGGCCTTGCAATAAGGGTGCCTGTGCCTACGGTGTCTCTTGTTGATTTGACCGCAGAACTGGGAAAAGAAGTCACAGAAACTGATGTGAATAATGCTGTAAAAAAGGCTGCGGATGGAAGGTTGAAAGGGATATTGCAATACTGCGACGAAGAGTTGGTATCCGTTGATTTCAAAGGCAACCCGCACTCTTCCATCTTTGACTCAAAACTGACTAAGGTTATTGATAAAAAGATGGTCAAGGTGTTCTCGTGGTATGACAATGAATGGGGATTTTCGTGCAGGATGAAGGATTTAGTTAAGATGATGGCGGAGAAAGGATTGTAAAATAAAAAAACGCCATAGAAATTTGAATCAAAAATTCTATTTTTTAGAGGAGGTAGTATTATGGAACCTATTAAAAAATATTTCGCTATCATAACAGGCATCATTAGCTTATGCTTTATTCTGTTGGTAAATACAGTTCCCGCCTTTTCACAAACTAATTCCGTAACGATATTCGGCCCCAAACAGTATGACAAACCAAAAGGAAAACCGGTTACATACACAGACACCTTTCATGCCACCTCTACCACAGGAACTTATACCCTATGGGTTCAGAGCGGTGCAGCCAACCTGAATGAGGTGAAAAATGTATCTGTCTCAATAAATGGTGTAGAGATAATTGGCTCCAGTGACCTGCGAAATAATAATCCTGCATCAAAGGTTATATCCATTCAATCCACCAATACCCTTACAGTTACCTTAAAAGGTCAAGGGGGAAACTACATAACAGTAAAAGTTCTCTGTGAAGGATGTTCTGGTATAATCTCACCCCAAGGTGGAACAGTCACACTTGAAGGATATGCTTCGGTAATATTTCCTGCTGGGGCATTTTTGAATAATAATAGTGTTACAGTATCAGCAACTTCTTTTCCTGAAACGCAAGAGAATTATAATGTGAGTGGCTCCATATTTAAAGCAGGTCCCCGACTTCCCTATGAAATCAGGATAAATTCGGGTTATGTTGCGCCTTCAACCTCCTTTGATGTAGTTCTTAATGTTCCAGACTCTTTTATTACCACACTACCTTCTGGTACAAAATTAAGAGTATTTGTCCAGATTTTCCAAGAAGGTGGAGAAGAAGCTCTTGACCACTTTGAAATATTCCCTTCCACCTTTGATTCCATTGCTAAAACAATAAGTGCCACATTGCCGGATGATGTATTTACAAATCTGAGACATATTGAAGATACCTATGAGGCGATTGTAATTGTAGGGACTACCTTTAAATAACGGAGGATAAGTCATGCAGAATAGATTGGCTGTTTACCTTTCAGTTATTGTTTCATTATTTCTTAGTTCTAATTTTGTTATTCCTGTCTATGGACAGACCAGTTGGTGCGGAGGAATGTCTTGGGGGTTGCCTCTTGAACGCAGTTTGAAGGTCAACAGGCCGTTTAATGATACCAAAAAACCAAAGCACTACGGTGTAGATTATAAGGCAGTTGATGGGGATAATGTCCTTACTGTAGCAGATGGCAAAGTATTGAAAATCGATTATGAACTAAAACAACTATCTAAACCTACCGATCTCGGACTGATGACACAAGGGTGGGGTAGGTATGTAGTTGTAGAACATACAGATGGATCAATAACGCTATACGCCCATTTACAGGAAGGTAGCACAAGCCATCTGACTGAAAAACAGGAAATAACAAAAGGCACAATAATAGGAAAAGCAGATACCACAGGTGGAGTAACCGGCCCACATCTGCATCTTGAATACTCTCCGATTGGGGAAGATGGTGCAAAACAAGATCCTCTTCCTTGTGTATGCAACTCAGAGGATCTGGCAGAATTAACCCTCTCCGGCCCTGATGCGCCTACTGACGGCAGCCAATACACAGCAACAGGAGGGACAGAACCTTATACATGGAGTATTAGCAAGGGTTCTATAACGCAAACTGGAGTTGTGACTGTATCAGGACAATGCGGAACTGCAACGGTTACAGTAAAAGATAATTGTGGAACTCAGGTTACAAAGAATGTGAGGATGACAAATGGGGTATGGGTATTGGTTTCAGAACAATGTGTTAATTCAGACTGTAATATAATATACGGTAGTAGTTTGAGCAATCCCGTAGTAGCTTGCACATTTTATGGGTCTAATTGTTTTAATAGATTTATATGCGAAGCAATATCGGGCAATACAAAAATAGGGTATTATTGGGCGTCAACAAGTGGAGTTACTCCATGCGATGAAAATTATTGCACTGGCCCATATGGCCCACCCCGTTCATGCGCAAATACTTGTTCACAGTTACCAAATCAATGTATTCCCAACTATTGGTATATATTAACTTATAATGGCACCAAAACTTATGAATGGAGGTGTCAATGATATACAGCAATAATATAGACATAGTCTCTAACCTCAAAAACCCTTTTGATTACAAGAGGCTCAAATATTATTTGGAGGCATTCTGTGGATTTGGATCTAATATACATAGATGACCTGGACATAAAGGGAAAGAGGGTTTTAATCCGTGTCGATTTTAATGTGCCTCTTGATGATAAGGGGAATATCACGGATGATACCCGCATTAGGGCGGTGCTCGCCACCATAAATTATGCGCTTGATGAGGGCGCTAAGGTTGTTCTGGCATCCCACCTCGGAAGACCCAAGGGGAAAAGGGTTCCTGATATGAGCCTTGCCCCGGCTGCCAAAAGGCTGGGCAGGCTTCTGGAAAAGGATGTAGCTATGGCCCCAGACTGTGTTGGAACCGAAACGGAAAAAATGGTATCCGGCATGAAACAGGGAGATGTTTTGCTGCTTGAAAATCTCCGGTTTCATCCTGAGGAAGAAAAAAATGACGATGAGTTTGGAAAAAAATTGGGCAACCTGACCGATGTTTACATAAACGACGCCTTTGCAACCGCGCACCGCGCCCATGCCTCAAATGTGGCTGTGACTAAATATGTGAAGCTCTGCGGCGCGGGCTTCCTGATGAAAAAAGAACTCACCTATTTTGAAAAGGCCATGAAAAATCCGGTTAGACCGCTGATTGCCATTGTCGGCGGGAAAAAGGTATCGGATAAGATTGGCGTCCTGTCCAGCTTGTGCGAAAAGGTGGATAAGCTCATCATCGGCGGCGGCATGGCGTTGACATTTTTCAAGGCCCTTGATTATGAGGTTGGAAAATCCTTTGTGGATGATACTGCCTTAACCCATGCAAAGACTGTTATTGAAAAAGCAAAACAGAAGAACATTAAACTATATCTGCCGGTTGACTTTGTTGTTGCCGATAAATTCGATCCATCGGCTGAAACCAAGGTGGTAACCTATCAGGAGATACCCAAAGAGTGGATGGCCCTGGACATAGGCCCGGCAACCACAACACTTTTTGGCGAAGCCATACAAAACGCAAAGACCATTATCTGGAACGGCCCAATGGGCGTCTTTGAAATGGACGCATTCAGCAGAGGCACATTCCAGATGGTTACCAATGTGGCCAACACATATGCGCTGACCATTGTGGGCGGCGGCGATACGGATGTGGCCATCCACAGGGCAGGTGAATACGCAAAGATGTCATATCTCTCAACCGGTGGCGGGGCATTTCTGGAATTGCTGGAAGGCAAAGACCTGCCGGGGATTGCGGCATTAAGGCACTACAAAAATAATAGGGTTGCAAAGGCAGTGTAGAAAAACAGTTCGGAGTGTTGAGTTCGTAGTTCGTAGTAACTACAGAACTACCAACTACTAACTACAAACTATCAGTATGCAAATGCCCCTTATAGCAGGAAACTGGAAGATGCACATGACCGTCAACCAGGCTGCATCTCTGGTCTTGAAGATCAGAGATGCAATAAAAGGGGCAAACAATGTTGAGGTGATAGTAGCTCCGCCATTTACGGCGCTGCACCACATAAATTATCTTTTGGCTGATACTCCTATAAAATTATGCGGCCAGGATGTGTTCTGGGAAAAAAGCGGCGCTTACACAGGCGAGATATCTCCGGAGATGCTGAAAGATGTAGGCTGCCGGTATGTTATAATAGGACACTCGGAAAGAAGGCAGTATTTTCATGAAACAGATGGGACAGTAAATAAAAAGATTCTGGCATCGTTGAAAGAGGGTTTAAAACCGATACTGTGCGTTGGTGAAACCCTTGAACAGAGGGAAAACAATAAGACCATAGAAATTATCAGAAAGCAGGCATCCGAAGGATTAAAAAATATTGGCAATGGCCAAATGAAAGATGTTACTATAGCATACGAACCGGTATGGGCCATCGGCACAGGCAAGACAGCCGCGCCTGAACAGGCGGAAGAGGTTCACTATGCTATAAGAGAATTGCTGCATGAGATATTTGACAGAGAGGCGCTTAAGGAAACAAGGATTATATACGGCGGAAGCGTTAAACCAAACAACATTGACAGCATTATGGCAGAGCCGAATATAGACGGAGCGCTGGTAGGCGGGGCAAGTGTTTCAGCAGAAGAATTTTCAAGGATTGTAAAATTTGAAAAACGGAGGTAGCAAATAAATGTATACAGCAGTAATAATACTTCATATCCTTGTCAGCATATTTCTGGTTATAGTTGTTTTATTGCAGGCAGGGAAAGGGGCAAGCATAGGGGCGTCATTTGGCGGCTCGTCAAGCCAGACCCTTTTTGGAAGCGCGGGGCCGGCTACATTCTTGAGCAAGATTACAGCGGGATGCGCCGTTGTCTTTATGGTAACATCCCTTTATCTTACTTACATGGGCAGCGCCAGAACAACAAGCTCTATTATGAAGGACGCTCCGGCAGTGAAACATGAAGCTCAGCCAACAACGCAACAACAGCAGCCGACACCGCCAGCCTCCAATACGACGCAGGATACATCAGGCGCCGCGCCTAAGTAGATAGATTTTACCGCGCCTTTCAACAAAAAGCCGAAGTGGTGGAATGGCAGACACGCTAGCTTGAGGTGCTAGTGGGGCGACCCATGGGGGTTCGAATCCCCCCTTCGGCACCAGATAAAAGGCATCTCCCAAGATTTTCTATCAGAAAGATGCCGATTTTGCTTTGAATATTGTTGTTAAAATTGAGACAGGTGAAAGCCCAAACCACACTGTCGAGACACTATCAAAAATAGCCAAAGCGTTAGATGTTAAGGTGGACGATTTAATCAAGTAATAATATGAGCCAAGTAGCAACATTATTTTCAAAAACAAAAATTGATTATTCGTGGTCTTTTTCTGATAAAACCAGAAAAGATACTGCTTATATTACCCACGGATACCACCGCTATCCCGCAAAGTTTATTCCTCAACTGGTTAAAAGACTTTTTGACGAGTATCTTATTGACATTAAAGAGCCTTATGTAAATAACCTTTTTATGGGGAGCGGAACAACAATTGCCTGTGCAATAAGCAGAGGATACAGGGCAGATAGCAACCATAATGGAGGCAATTAATTGAAAAAACAAGGTAGTAAGAGCCTTATAATAGAACATTTTAAGAAGCATATTGGAGAATGGGTTCATAATCAGAAATTTCGTGAAATAACAGGGGCAAATGATGTTCCAAGAACTATCCGAACTTTGCGTCAGGAAGGCTGGCAAATAGAAACAAGAGGAGATGGCTATCATAGATTATTAGATAAAGAAAAACTTCCGCCAAAAGGAATAAGAAAAGCCATCAGTCGCAAAGAAAGATATTTAGTTTTCCATAATGATAGTTTTAGATGCATGGCTTGTGGGTTTGGTGTGAATGATGGTAAAAAGTTAACAGTTGATCATATTATTCCAGTAGAGTGGGGTGGTCTTTCAGAAATGTCTAACTATCAGACATTATGTGAAGAGTGCAATGCTGGCAAACAGGCATGGGTTAAGTCAAATCCACCAGATGTAATGAAACAATTACTTTCACTTCCAACGGTAGACGCCAGAATTGAAACACTATTTGATGCTTTTCCAAATCAAGAGATACCTTCAAATACCATTCAATTAATATCAAAAGGTTCACTTGACTGGCAAAGGGCTATACGCAGAATCAGACAGAAGACTGGCAAAAAGATATTACCTGTTTCAAGGGCATTAGGAAAATCTATATATCAATATTTTAAAGCATAGTTTTCTTCAAACAACTATTATAGTCTTTAAAAATTGACAAATGTTGATTAGTGTTGTAAAGTGTTGCTCATGATAAAATCTAAATTTCTACTTGCTACAAAAGAAGCGGCTAATTATGTGGGTGTTAGCATTGCTACTATTTACAGAATGGAGAAAAAAGGATTAATTATTTCGTCTAAAACTCCTGGTGGACAGAGGCGTTTCAGTAAAGATGTATTAGAAAAATACTTAAAAAATAGCTTTACAATTGAAGCTCCTCAAAATCCAAGCAAGTATAAAAAAAATGAATTCCAAATAAGAGAGGCTCTTACTGATTATAAAGTAAAAATAAGCAAACCCTATTATCATAATGATTTTATTTGGATATATAATGATGACATTTTGAATCTCAACTCAATCGAAAACAAATCTATTGATCTAATTGTAACTTCTCCCCCGTATAATGTTAACATTCTATACAATTCCCATAATGACACGATGTCATATGATGATTACCTTTCTTTTACAAAAAAATGGCTTGAGAGGTGTTATGATTTTTTAAAAGATGATGGACGGTTCTGTTTAAATATACCCCTTGATAAAAATAAGGGTGGACAGCAAAGTGTCTGTGCAGATATTACAACTATTGCAAAGGAGATAGGTTTTAAATATCACTCAACAATTGTATGGAATGAACAGAATATTTCCCGCAGGACTGCATGGGGTTCATGGCTTTCAGCATCAGCGCCTTATGTCATAGCGCCTGTTGAGGTTATTGTAGTTCTTTATAAAAAGGAATGGAAAAAGATGAGCGGAAGTAGAAAATCAGATGTAACTAAAAAGGAATTCATGGAATGGACAAATGGGGTCTGGAACTTCAGCGGAGAGAGTAAAAAACGAATAGGTCACCCTGCTCCATTTCCTGTTGAATTGCCAAGAAGGTGCATAAAACTTTTTAGTTTTGTTGGAGACACAATACTTGATCCATTTCTTGGCAGCGGTTCAACTTTACTTGCCTGTTTGCGAACAGAAAGAAAAGGTATAGGGATTGAGATTGATAAGAAATACTGCGAATTAGCAAAGAATCGACTTTTTACAGAAGGACAGATAAATCAACTCAAACTCAATACTGCAACAGGAGGCAGGTAGCGGCAGACTTAAAAAAATAATTCATTGGAGGATTGAGAAATGTTAGACAGGCAAGTTGTAAAAGAATTTTTAGAGGAAGAATTTGAAGATTCGGGGATTGAGATTCCCAAAGGAATTTCAAAGAAATCTCTTGTTGAGACTTTTTGTAAATATGTTGAAGATGATTATTACGAATGGCTGAAAGATAATTTTAAATCATTTTTTAATCATTATAATCCAGATTGGGATTGGATTAAAGGAAGAATTGACCATTATCCAGAATGATGCAAGGAAGATTCCATTAGATGATAACTCTGTGGACTTTGTCTTTATAGATTCGCCTTACTCTGACAATATTAAGTATTCAGATGAGAAGCAGTGTATCGGAAAAATTTCTTGCGAGAAAACAGAATTTTATGACGAATTAGGAAAAACTGCCTCTGAAATAGCGCGAATTTTGAAACCGGGCAAGGCAATGGGATTGGTTATTGCCGACCAATGGATCAAAAAGAAATTTACAGCAGTTGGATTTTTGCTTTGGCAGAGGCTGGAAAAGTATTTTGAGCCGATTGATATTGTTTGCCTCACCCGACACAACCAAACCTCAAACACACAGATTTGGCATCACCGAGCCAGACAATTCAATTTTTATTTGAGAGGGTTCAAAGACTTGTTTATAATGAGAAAACCAAAGCAAGAATCCTAAACCTACCTCTATCCAATTTGAGGCTCAGCCGCCCGAAAAATTCGCCAACCTAAGCGAGAACAGCGTGGGAAGAAATCCGCTTTGTCCAAAACCGAAGCGAAGCGTCAGCCGTTCCGCTCGAGTTTACAATTTTCACTTTACAATTATATCTATGATAGATTAAGCCATTGTCTCCATGGTGCTTTTAAAGTGCTCCATAAAATCCTCTCCGTGCAGCGGCCTGATGATTATCCATTTTTTATTTTTGTCAAGGGCAAGTTCAACCTCAGCGCCGGGTATCAGTTCAAGATATCTCAGATAGTCCCCCGGCAAGACCACCCCTTCTTTGCCTTTTGCTATTTTAACAATCTTTGTTTTCATTCTTTGACACCTCCAAGCTACAGTTTGGAGTCAGGAGTTCGTAGCTAATCTTTTACTCCTAACTCCGAACTCATAACTGTTTCTTATCTACTTGCTCATGGACTTGAGAAAATCCTTGTTTGTATCTGTGCTTTGTATTTTATCTAAAAGAAACTCCATGCTCTCCACCGGGTTGAGCGGTTGAAGCACCTTTCTTAATATCCAGATGCGATTCAACTCTTCTTTGGTAAGAAGCAGGTCTTCCTTCCTCGTGCCTGACCTGTTAATATCGATTGCCGGGAATATCCGTCTTTCGGATAACTTCCTGTCAAGGACTATTTCCATATTGCCTGTGCCTTTAAACTCTTCAAATATAACTTCGTCCATACGGCTGCCTGTTTCAATCAGCGCAGTCGCCATAATGGTAAGGCTCCCGCCCTCTTCAATATTCCTTGCAGCGCCAAAAAATCTCTTTGGTTTGTGCAGCGCATTGGAATCCACTCCGCCGGAAAGCACCTTGCCGCTCGGCGGCACAACGGTATTATACGCCCTGGCAAGTCTTGTGATGGAATCCAGCAGAATAACTACATCCCGCTGATGCTCAACCAGCCTCTTGGCCTTTTCTATTACCATTTCCGCCACCTGGACATGCCTCTGGGCCGGTTCATCAAAGGTGGAACTTATAACCTCGCCCTTGACCGAGCGCTGCATGTCTGTAACCTCTTCGGGTCTTTCATCAATAAGGAGAACAATAAGGACAACATCAGGATGGTTGGTTGTTATGCTGTTGGCAAGCTTCTGGAGAAGAACTGTTTTGCCTGCCCTTGGCGGAGACACAATAAGACCTCTCTGCCCCATGCCGATTGGCGTAAAGAGGTCCATTATCCTCATAGAAAGGTCGGTCTTTTTCCCCGGCAGCTCAAGTTTCAATTTCTCCTGAGGATATAAAGGCGTAAGGTTATCAAATAGAATCTTCTCTCTGGCAATTTCAGGGTCTTCAAAATTTACCTTTTCCACCTTAAGAAGGGCGAAATATCTTTCCCCTTCCTTTGGCGGCCTTATCTGGCCGGACACAATGTCGCCGGTTCTGAGATTAAATCTTCTTATCTGCGACGGAGATATGTATATATCATCAGGGCCTGGAAGATAGTTATAGTCAGGCGCCCTTAAAAAACCAAACCCGTCAGGCAGGGTTTCCAGAACGCCT
>JACRNK010000120.1 GCA_016234985.1 Deltaproteobacteria bacterium | reverse complement strand
TGTCATGGCATACTGAAACATCAGGGCAATAGCCACCCACCGGGTTGCCACATAAAATGTCTCCTTTGTTGTGGCAGATTTCTTTGCAACCTCCGCCCTCTCCTTTGTAACCGCCGCAACACCGAAGATAAGATATAAGACTGCCACTATGAGGGATAAGATGCCGAGGTGGATGAACGCCGTGTGGTAGTCCAGACCATAGATACGCGGCAGGAACAATGCGCCAAGACCTGCGCCTGCATTGCCTGTGCCTGCATATATGCCTTCTGCCAGCCCCATATCATGCTCGTCAAACCACTGGGCAACATGCTGGATGCCGATGACAAAGAAGATGCCGGCTGTGGCAACGATAAGACGGGTGGAGAAGAGCTGCCAGTACTCAACTGCAAAGGCCGAGAGTATGCTGAACACCCCTGTGTAAAAGAGGGTGAAGGCAGCGGTCTTTGGAGCACCCCATTTATCGGTAAATACCCCGACAAACTGGCGGATGATGGGCTGGAGCCACATATTTGAGCTTGCGAGTATCGCCAGCTGAACCTTCTCCAGATGAAAGTCCTTCATGATAGCGACTGAAAAGGCCGCTCCGCCAAACCAGTTTATGAAACATACAAGAAAACCTAAGGCAGCCAGCACGAGCTGGAATACCTTTTTACTATCAGGCACATTATGTTCCAAAGCCATAGCATGAGCCATAGTTAAAATCTCCTCTCAATTTTTAGTAAGATCCAGAATTATTATAAATTATTGCAAAACATATTAGGGATTATTCCCTAACCTCTCTTTAATGAAGCGCCTCCTTTCTTTTAGTTTTATTTATCCCTGCGGTCTTGCGCAGTGTAGTTCAATAAAATTTTTCCAAAGCCAAATGGCTGCTACATGTCCATGCACGGCTCTGCCAACCATGGTTCTGTAAGTTCATCCTCATTATTATGGCTGCAATTTATTTTTTCAAACAGTTTTTTAGACCAGTTATAGGCATATACATCCCCTGTTCCTATTTCATAATACCATCCCTGTAGATTAACCCTTTTTTCTTTTATCGCCTTTTCCACAAGGGGATATGTCAGCAGATTTTCCAACTGCGCAACGATATGCTCCTTTTCTGTTGCCTTCTTGCGCGCCTCATGGGTAAGGACGCTATTCTGTCTTGCGACACGTCCCTTTACTTGCGATATAATATTCAGCCACTCTTTGAGATTCGGCATATCTGCAAATTCCTTTTCATCATAATAAAGCGCTTTTAAAGAGCCGCAGTCCGAGTGTCCGCAAACGATTATATGTTTTACCTCTAAATCAAGAAGCGCAAATTCAATAGCGGCCGCAGTGCAAATCTTATTTGAAGAATTTGTATACGGGGGTATAATATTGCCGACATTTCTCACGATAAGAAGTTCGCCCAATTCGGTCTGAGTAAGAAGGTTGGGATTAACGCGGGAATCCAGACATGAAAAGAAAAGGACATCCGGAGACTGCCTTTTAGCTAATTTTGCAAAAAATTTTTTCCCTTTTGCAAAATGCCCTTTCTGAAATTTTTGAATACCTTTATAGAGTCGCTGCATAAGTTCCTTTTTTTAGTTTTTTTGTCCTGCTGAAAATCAAAGGGCTTTCCAGCAGTGTCACCAGATACTATTACTAAGCAATCGGTGTGCCAAAATTCAAATAAGAGTCAATGTATAAGATAAACCAGTTGATTTTAATAGACAATTTTAATATAAAATAGGTCGTAATATGACTTATGGGACTTATAATAAATGGGAAGAAGTGTTACAAATCAGGAATGGTTATTTGCAGTTTCTTGTATTTGACAAGAAAATTAAAGAGTTAGGCTTGTTACTTATTGGTAACGCCAGTGGCGTATTTTCCTTAAATATTTTTATACATGAGCCTCTTGCAAAACTCGTCATTCCGGCAGTCCTTAAGCCGGAATCCAGTATCTTTTGTCTTAAAAACCTCTGGATTCCGGCTAAAAACATGCCGGAATGACGACTATTTTAGACTTTTGCAAGAACCTCACATCTCAATATCATCATCGTTATCATTATAAGGCAATGCAGCGCTATACATTGGAAGTTTTATTGTAAAAACAGAACCCTTGCCAATCTCGCTTTTTACATCTATCTTGCCGTCGTGCATTTCCACTATGCCTTTGCTGACTGAAAGTCCGAGGCCTGTGCCTTTTCCCACATCCTTTGTCGTAACAAACGGGTCAAATATTTTCGGCAGGATATTCGGCGGTATTCCA
>JACRNK010000119.1 GCA_016234985.1 Deltaproteobacteria bacterium | reverse complement strand
AAGCTGGATGATACGAAGAAGGCAATCTCAAACTTCATAACACATTTGAAGGAATGCAAAACCCTGCTGCATGGAGGCGACCTCAAACGGTTGGGCGTGCCCGAAGGCCCGATTTACAGCAAAATCCTTAACATCCTGCTTGAGAAAAGATTAGATAAAAAAATAAAGACAAAGACAGATGAGGAAAAGATAGTTAAGGAAATTTTGGGAAAGCAATTAAGAATTACTAAGGAGGACTCATGAACGAAATAGAAACCGTTAAAACAATAAAGGCGTCTTTGGAAAAAGAGCTACATATTGACCTTGTAAAAAATCCAATCCATATCAAAATGGAAAACAATGCCATTGTAATGGAAGGCGTGGTTGGCAAAATTAGCCACAAGAAAAGGGCCCTGCTTATTGCAATGGGTATTTCGGGCACATCAGGGGTTGTTGACAGATTAAGGGTAAAACCGGCAACAGAGATGGGAGATAAGGAGATAAAAAAGCATATATGCGATGCCTTTCTTGAAGAGCAGACATTGAATAACATCAAATTTGATATTGAGGTAAATCACGGCATTGTTGACATAGAAGGCATAGTCCCGTCATTAAGCCACAAGCGGCTTGCAGGGGTTCTTGCATGGTGGGTTCCCGGAACGCAGGATGTCATAAACAGCCTTGAGGTCAATCCCCCTGAAGAAGATTCGGATGATGAAATAACGGATGCAGTCATGCTTGCGCTGGAAAAAGATAAGCTGGTCAACCACAGCAATATAAAAATTTTAACCAAAAACTGGATAGTCTCGCTTGACGGCGCTGCGCAAAGCGAAGCGGCAAAAAATGCCGCAGAAGATGATGCGTGGTATGTGTGGGGAGTGAATGGGGTTATAAATAGGTTGACGGTGGTAAAATAGAATTGGTGGAGGGTACCGGGATCGAACCGGCGACCTTCACGTTGCGAACGTGACGCTCTCCCAACTGAGCTAACCCCCCGTGTTTATTTTCTGCCCGTATTCAAGATGTCTTTTATGGTTGTTTTTAATTCTTTCAGGTCGGACGATTTTACCACATACGCATCAGACGCCCATGTGCCGAATTCCTGTTTGTAGTGATGATAGGCGGTGCTTAAGATTACAGGAAGGTTTTTCCATCTCTCCTTCACCCTTCTAAGCACCTCTATGCCGTCCATCCCCGGCATTTTTATGTCAAGGACTATGAGGTCAAATTTATCCTTCTCTAATTTGGCAAGCGCCTCTTCGCCTGATGCCGCCAGATGGACATCCAGACCTTCATCCATAAGCTCTTCTTTGTATAAAAGCCTTATCCCTTCCTCATCGTCTACCACAAGTATCTTTTCATTCATAGTTCCCTCCCTGCTCTCTCGCCACCGGCAGTTTTATTACAAATGTTACTCCAACCCCCATGTTGTTGTTTACCTCTATAATGCCTTTATGGTTTGTTACGATAGTATGCGTTATGGCAAGCCCAAGACCGGTGCCTGTTTCTTTGGTTGTGTAAAACGGATTAAAGATATTGCTCATTATTTTAATATCAATCCCGCCGCCTGTATCGCTCATCTCCGTTACTATCCAGTTATCCTCATGTCTTGTTTGTATCGTAAGCGTCCCGCCCTTTGCCATTGCCTGAATTGCATTGGCCATAAGATTATTAAAGACCAATTTCAATTGCTGGCGGTCTGCTTCTATCCTCGGCATATCGGGAGTCATGTCTCTGACAACGGCGATTCCACTTCCTTTAAACTCATCTTCAAAGAATTGAGCCGCTTCTTCTATAATATTATTTATATCTTCAAGGGAAAGTTCGTAGCCGCTTTTATCTGAAAAACGGACGATTCCGTCCATGAGTTTTTCAAGCCTTTCAACCTCTTTTACAATCCTTTCCACATATGCGCTATGGGAGGGGTCGGCGCCGAGCTGTTGTTGCAGTCTTTTTGTAAAACCGCCGATGGACATGAGCGGGTTTCTTATTTCATGCGCAAGCGTAGCAGCCATTTCGCCAAGCGCAAGCAGCTTCTCCGCATGAACTAATCTCGCCTGCATATCCTGCATTTTTTTATTGGCGTCCGTTAAATGAACAATACACTCGTAATTTTTAATGGCTGTGGCAAGTTGAAGCGCAATTACAGCAAGCAGTTTTTTTTTCTTGGGAGAGATAATCTTTTTATCCATGCTTCTCATGTAAAGCGCTCCGTATAAAATATCGTCCTTTACCGGATGACAAATAACGGTTTTAAAGCCGCTGGCGCTTTTATCAGCAATGCCTTGCCACACATCTTTGATTCGGCCAAATTGGGTTATAAATACCGGCTTCCCGGTCTTAATAGCCAAACCGGGCAGGCCTTCGTCTTCTCTGTAGACTCGCTGGCCTTCTTGTTTGCTCCCAGCCTCCACGGCAAGAATTAAAATCTTTTTTTCCTGGTCAAAGAGATAGATAGCGCACTGGTCAAAGGCAAAAAAACTTATAAGCAGAGCGGCGACATCCTCCAGCCTTTTTTCAAGGGCCTCTTCAGAGTCCGTGAATTCTATGATTTTAGAAAGGATGTCGTAGCCCATTATACCTTTGCTTCTCTTAAAAACTTTGCCGCCTCTTCAGGCGGGGTTGGATTTATGTAAAAACCGGAACCCCACTCAAAGCCTGCGACTTTTGTAAGAGTAGGCATTATCTCAAAATGCCAGTGATAGTATTGGCTGTCTCCGTTT
>JACRNK010000170.1 GCA_016234985.1 Deltaproteobacteria bacterium | reverse complement strand
TTTGGCAGTAGGAACAACTTATGCTTTTACGCAATTTATTTTATATTTTACCTATCGCCTATCGCCTATAGCCCATAGCCTGTTATCCATCTTCCTCGCTTACACCACCCTTTCCATAAAATCCCTGCATCAGGAGGCATGGTCTGTAATCCATGCAATAACCCCCCCAGCCCCCCCTTTATTAAAGGGGGGGGACGGGGGGGTTGCTGAGGCGAGAAAGAGGCTTTCCCATATCGTCGGCAGAGATACAAAGAATCTATCAGAAGAGGAAATTTATCGCGCTGTTGTTGAGACCGTTGCAGAGAATACATCTGACGGCATTGTTGCGCCATTATTTTATCTTGCATTAGGAGGCCCGGCATTAGCCATTGCATATAAGGCTGTAAATACATTAGACTCAATGGTCGGGTATAAAAACGAAAAATATAAAAACTTCGGCTGGTTTTCCGCCAGAATGGATGATACTGCCAATTTCATCCCTGCAAGGATTACTGCGGTTCTCATGGTCATTGCCTGTTTTATCTTGAGGCGCGATTGGAAAAAATCTTTAAAAATTATCCGGAGGGATGCGCGAAATCACCCAAGCCCGAATGCAGGCTATCCTGAAGCAGCAACGGCAGGCGCACTGGGCTTGCAATTAGGCGGGGCTAATTACTATTTTGGCGAGCCTCACAACAGGCCGCTTATCGGGGATAAAGATAATGAGTTCACAATCAAATCTGTAAAAGGCACCGTAAAAATTATGCATCTGACGGCATTCCTTGGTGTTGTTTTATTTTCAGGTCTTTTGATAATTTTTTTGTAGTCATTACGAGCGAAGCGAAGTAATCTCAAGATAAGCTAATACTCAAATAAAGATTGCTTCGCCGATGGCTCGCAATGACATCTCCCAAGTTCATTTGCTAATTGCTAAATCCTCTATTCCTATATATAATCTGCTCAATTCGCAGGAGGCTGAATGCTGGACTCTTTTTTTAAGCCCAAATCCGTTGCCGTTATCGGCGCTTCACGGGAAGAAGGAAAGACAGGCAACAGCATCCTTGCAAATCTTGTCAATAATAAACTTGTCCTCGCAGGCAGTAAGCGTGGATTCCCCGGCAAAATATTTCCTATAAATCCTAAATCTTCTGAAATCCTCGGACTCAAGACCTTTCCATCTTTGGAAGGCATAGATTCGGAAATAGACCTTGCAGTCATTGTAATCCCTCCAAAATTTGTTTCATCTATCCTTGATGATTGCGCCAAAAAAGGCGTAAGGTCTGCCATTATCATATCTGCCGGCTTTAAGGAAACAGGCGCAGAAGGCGCAAGGCTTGAAAACGAGGTAGCATCAAAGGCAAAAACACTTGGCATAAGGCTTCTTGGCCCGAATTGCCTTGGACTTATAGATACAAACTCCATGCTAAATGCCTCTTTTGCAAAAGGCATGCCTCCAAAAGGCAAGATTGCATTCTTTTCCCAATCAGGCGCGCTCTGCACAGCAATACTTGATTGGGCAATCGGGACCAATGTCGGGTTTTCAAAATTTGGCAAATGATGATGAAACTTCCGTCATACTCGGCTATCTTGAAGGCATTGAAAACGGGAAGGCATTTATGGAGATTGCAAAAAAGGCTGTCCGGGAAAAACCTGTTATACTTATAAAGGCCGGAGGCACAGGCGCAGGGGCGCGGGCAGCATCCTCGCACACGGGCACGCTCGCAGGCTCTGACAAGGCGTTTAATGCCGCATTTCTTCAAATAGGCATTATAAGGGCAATGTCCATAGAAGAGCTTTTTGACTATGCAATCCTCTTTGCTGAGCAGCCTCTGCCAAAAGGAAATAAGATTGCAATCATAACAAATGCAGGCGGGCCTGGGATTATTGCAGCTGACTCTGTAGAAAACACAAAAGGAATTGAGATGGCGCAATTTTCAAATGATACGCTTGATAATTTAAGGCAGAAACTTCCTCCGACAGCAGGTCTTTTCAATCCTGTTGATGTGATAGGCGATGCAAAATCCGACAGATACAAAGATGCGCTGGACATTGTCTTAAACGATAATAACGTTGACGCAGGGCTTGTCCTGCTTACGCCTCAGGCGATGACCGATGTTGATATAATTGCGCAGGTTGCAGTCCAAGTCTCGTCAAATTTCAGCAAAACCATAATGACATCATTCATGGGAGAGGCATCTGTCCGTGATTCAATAAGCCTCTTGCAGAAAAACGGCATTCCGAATTATCCATATCCGGAAAGGGCTGTAAGGAGTTTTGCAAGGATGGCGCAGTATGTGGAAACACGTAAATTGCCTGATGATAAGCCGGTTTCATTCAATGTAGACAAAGCCCGTGCAGAAGACATATTAAAAAAAGCAGTTGATAGCGGCAAGGCAACTATTTTAGATGAGGCAAAATCAATCATAGAGGCATACGGTTTTAAAACACCGCAGGTGGTTCTTGCAGAAACATCAAATGAGGCAGTAAAGGCAGCAGAAAAGCTGGGCTATCCGGTTGTTATGAAGATTGCCTCTCCTGATATTATCCATAAGACAGAGGTCAACGGCGTGCGGGTTGGATTGAAGGATAAAAGGGAGGTGCGCAATGCCTTTCTTGAAATGACATCGCAGTCAAAAAGGCATATGCCTCATGCAATTATATTTGGCGTTCATATCCAGAAAATGGTAAAAGGCAAGGAGGTAATCCTCGGCATGAGCCATGACAGGAACTTCGGCCCTCTCATAATGTTCGGGCTCGGCGGCATATATGTGGAGGTTATGAAGGATGTTTCGTTCAGGGTTGCGCCGCTTTTGCGTAGGGATGTTGAGTCCATGCTTGAAGAAGTCAAAGTGTTTCCAATTCTAAAAGGGGTGCGGGGAGAGAAAAAATCTGATATAAATGCCTTGATAGATGCAATATTAAGGCTGTCTCAACTCGTTACGGATTTTCCAGAGATTATTGAGATGGATATAAACCCTCTTATGGTAATGCCGGAGGGTGAAGGGGTGGTTGCGGTGGATGTGAGGATGGGGGTATTCGAAAAAGGGAAGCAAAGAGGAGAGAATAGTTAGATAATGGAAAATACACCCGTTTCACAATTAAAACCGAGAAAATGGTGGATTGCCGGTTTATTAAGCATGGCACAACCCGGTCTCGGCCAGATATATAATGGTCAGGCGAAAAAGGGCGTAGCATTCTTTCTTGCTCAATTATCCTTTTGGTTAATACTTCCGTTACTTTTAAAATATCCTTCGGCGTTGCTTTTCGCAATTTTTCTTTCGGGTTTGATAGTATGTTACATTTATATTGTGCTTGATGCTATTTTGAATGCACGAAACATTGGCGATAGTTATTCGTTAAAGGCGTATAATAGAACCTTTGTATATATAGGCACTTTTGTTGCAGTATCTCTTATTTCAAATGTAGACGCATACCTTGTAAAAACTTATATGGTTCAAGCATATAAAATCCCTGCCGCAAGCATGGAGCCGACGCTTTTAATAGGAGATCATATCCTTATTGACAAGTTAGGCAGTTCCGCAAAAAATCCTGTGCGTGGGGATATTATCGTCTTTGAATATTCGGGCGACCCTCAAAAAGAATTTATCAAGCGGGTCGTTGGGGTTGGCGGCGATACCGTAGAGATTCGTGATAAGGAATTATATGTGAACAATGTATTGGTCAAAAATGATTATGCCATCCATACGGATGCCAAGATTTTTCCCAAGGGTGAAGAACGTCGGGACAATTATGGGCCTGTTACTGTTCCGTCAAATTCATTTTTCGTTTTGGGAGACAACCGGGATAGAAGTTTCGACAGCCGTTACTGGGGATTTGTAGAAAAATCCAAGATAAGAGGAATTGCAAAGTGTATTTATTGGTCGTGGGATAGTAAAAGTCGTTCTGTTCGTTGGCAAAGGATAGGGCAAAGGGTTAGTTAGGCTTAGCCAAATATAGCTTGAAAAAAGATTTTTAAAGGCATTTGAAATTTTACGGGAGATAAAATGCAAACTCACAGCAAGATTCAAATCACATCAGATTTTTTAAAATCAAAAAAGAATATTGAAGAAATTATCTGTAGTCGTATTGTTGAAAAAATCAGGGATAACTACCATCCTGAAAAAATAATCCTTTTTGGTTCCTACGCCTATGGAAAACCGACCGAAGACAGCGATATTGATATTGTCGTTATAAAAAAAGACGCTGGCAATACTCCTTCTATAGACCGAAGTGTTGAAATCAGGAAGATTCTTGCAGAAGAAAACAGATTCTTGCCAATCACTCCTATAGTTTATACGCCTGAAGAGATAGAGAACCGTCTTTTTATTGGCGATGACTTTGTGGCTGAAGTGCTTGAGCGAGGGAGGGTGCTATATGTCAGATAAATTAAAGATTGCCGATGAGTGGTTTGAGAAAGGAAGACACGATGTTGAAGGCGCAAGGCTTCTTTTCGAACGCGGACATTTTACCGATACTATTGCGATGCTAATTCAGCAGGCATTGGAGAAATATCTTAAAGGTTACCTGATTTTACACGGATGGAAGCTGCAAAAGATTCACGATTTAATACCCCTCCTCGCTGAAGCATCAAAACATAATCCAGCCCTTCAAAAATTTGAAGAGGATTTAAGGCGCATAAGCGAGTATTATTTTCACGCCAGATATCCGGGCAGGATGGCAATAGATTATCCAAGGGAAGAGATTAAAAAGTCTCTTGATACAGCATCTGCGCTGATAGATGTTTTAGTCAAAGGGAGGTAGATATGCGCTCTGTATATATCGGCTCAACATCGGAATATTCCGGCAAGAGTATGATTGCCGTGGGCTTGGGGTTGAAGATGAAGGCAGAGGATTTGAAGGTGGGGTATATAAAGCCCTTTGCAAAATCTTCTGACGGCTTGTTGGAGCTTATCAAAGATATACTTGGATTGAAAGAGCCGGCTGAGACCATCTGCCC
The DNA here is from genome assembly GCA_016234985.1 of Deltaproteobacteria bacterium. GTDB lineage: Bacteria > Desulfobacterota > GWC2-55-46 > UBA9637 > UBA9637 > JACRNJ01. Next base: position 433 of record JACRNK010000170.1, on the reverse strand, counting down.
TGTTGCGCTTACCCACGATCTGTTTATGCAGGCTATGGCAGGCAAGACAAAAGGCTTTGACAAGAAGATACTTGCTGCCTTTAAAAAGATTGCAAAGGGAAAGGACGCGGTTTTGATAGGCGGGGCAGGCAATCTTACGGATGGCGGGATGCTCGGCGTATCAGGCATTAAGATAGCAAAACTCTTGAAAACGAAGGTCTTGCTGGTTGAGAGGTATAGAGACAGCTCAACCATAGATTCTATCCTCTCTGCAAAGGATTATTTTGGAAAGAGTCTCAAGGGCGCGGTATTGAATTTTGTGCCGCAAGAAGGCATTGATTATGTGAAAAAAACTATCGCGCCGTTTCTCAAAAATAAAGGTATTTATGTTTTTGGCGTATTCCCTGATGAGCCGCTTTTGCATTCCATATCAGTTGAGGATGCGAGGGACGCA
>JACRNK010000169.1 GCA_016234985.1 Deltaproteobacteria bacterium | reverse complement strand
TTTCAGTGGCGCGGTTATGAGGATATGGAATCGTTGAAAAACAAAATTGATATAATTAAAACCGGGCTGAAGAGCGAAAAAGGAATAAAACTTTCGTTTCTTTCTCTGCGGCAAGGATATATTCAAACCCTTTTGTCCGTGGGAGACAGAAGGGTGGGAAAGATATTGTTCAGCGCATACGCAAAAGGCTGGAAAGAGGCGCTAAAAAATGCGGAGCAGGGGCCGGAATTCTATGTTAATAGGACAAAGGCGTTTTCAGAAACCCTTGCGTGGGATTTTATAGACAATGGAATAAAAAAAGAATATCTGTGGAAGGAATACGAGCGGGCGTTAAAAGGCCAGACAACACCGCCGTGCAATGTGGGAAGGTGTGTTAGATGCGGGGTGTGTGATATATAACTCTTTACATTTTTTATCTGTTTGCTAAAATGCAAAACCATGGGGATCAAAGAAGACCTTGATATGCTTGACTCAAAGATAAACAAGCTTAGGGCAGACTATGAGCAGTATTTTGTAAAAACCCTGAAAAAGGAACCCTCTGCATTAAGGGATGAGATAGACCGCCTTATCCTCAGATACAGCAACCAGCAAATCAACAACACCTCGCAAAGGTTCAGATACTCCACGCTTACTTCGAAATATACATCCTACAAACAGTTCTGGAACAGGATACTAAGACAGATTGAAGAAGGGACTTATGAACGGGGTGCGGCATTTGGGGCAAAAATGCCTGCTGCGCCTGTAATTCCTGAACCCGGTCAAAGGCCTGAAGCAGCTCCTTCTCCTTCCGGCGGACTTAAGGAGAAATTACCGGCCGCCGATGACAGATTCAAAACCGTATATCAGCAATTCATGGAGGCAAAAAAGAGCGCAGGGGAATCGGCGGCGGACATGTCTTATGAAAAATTCACTCAGGCCATTGCCCAGCAGACAGAAAAGGTAAAAAAGGATTTAAACTGCAATGATGTGGAATATAAGGTTATTGTCAAGGACGGCAAAGCCAAGATTACGCTTGTTCCGAAAAAATAAATACGACGATATTTTTATAAAAGCAGCATTCCCCTCATAAAAAATATTGTGCAGGAATTGGGGATAAAGGAAACTCAAGAGAAGTAAGGGAGAATAGCTTAATTTCCTGCCTCTATTAGCCTGCCGTTAATAAATTTATGAATTACACTGGAAACGTATGTCTGATATGGCAATCCTTCGGCTACCGCCTTTTTTTGCAATTCACTTAAGTCTCTTTCTGAAATTCTTATGTTTAACCTCTTATCTTTCTTCAAGGTATTTCTTGCGTACTTTATCAGTTCTGTTTTTCTTCTTGAAAGATTCTTCACCGGAATCCATTCGCCTTTTTCAAAACCGTCCAATATTTTTTGTTCTTCTTTAGTTAGTTTGGTTTTCATGTTTTTTCTCCAAAATAAATTTCTGTTGCCCTTCTGCTGGGAATAATGGTTTTCAGGAATATTTCTTCCTCATCCTCAACATAAGGAACAAGATATGCATAATTATTTATTCCGATTACCATTATCCGCTGTTCCGGGTACCTTTTTTGATTTGGATGTAAATAGTCATCCAGAATATCTCCCTTTTCAATATAATAAATAATGTCCTCAAAGCAAATTTCTCTTGATTCTTTGAGTTTCAGGCTTTTTTCCGTATTCCAATTTATATGCTTCATTTATCAAGTATAAAGAGTTTACCACATTGTGTGCTTTTTGGCAACACTTAATGAGACACGGAAAAAAAGAAAGACAAAGTTCCTAAAAACTAATGCCAGTTTAATCTTGAAGATTGAAGCAAAATGTTTCGGTTCAGGCTGCAAGCCTGAACCAGCGGAGAGATTGCGCATAATGTTGAGAAGATTAACGTGGAGTTGAGACGCGGGAAACACGCCAGCGTTTTCCCGTCGATACTCAAACGATTTGTTATGTTTTATCGGGGTCAAATGGGTTTTCGATCGACCATGTGATTCCCCGAATCAAATCTTGGAGGAACTGCTGCGGCTTACCCACGGCCACATATGTATTTGGTAATGCAAGTTCTAATAGTACTTCCAGCATCTCATTAAACCATCTAACATCATCTTTCATAGGCGGTATGGCATGCACTTGCGATAAGTACCAAACAGCTCTATTTACAATTTCTGAATCTTCTTCGATTTCATTTATTTCTTTGGCCCTTTCTGATGCCTTTTCGTAGAATTTATTTGCAAGGCTCTGTATATCTGAGACAAGCTGCGGCTTTAGATCCCATTTTGCATTTTGAGCGACTTCGAAACATGCAGCTTTTAAATCATCCAATTTGAACACCATCCATCGGCTCCTTTACATTTCGGATGCAAAACCATTATAAGAATGGTGGACGATAACGCTAAGTTGAGAGGCGTGCCACTTTTGGCGCGTCCCGCTTGACCGCAATGTTAGATGTTGCTTGGTGTCGTTTCATCGAATTGCTCGGCTTCAATTCGCTGCCGCCTCTCATCAAGTAGCTCCCCATCAAACTTCCAATATCCGGGGCCACTTGCAGCAGGGGTGCTGTAACCAAGACTGTGAAGTGCTTTTAATGCAGCAGCAGATAGGCTCATGACTTCGTTTTGAAAATTTACTTTCCCTCCGTCCACAACTGTAGCAGTAATCATTTCGTCACGTGAACATGTGAGGATGTCACCTGGCTTGATACCTAATGCATCAAGTTTTAAGCGAGGGCGGCGGGCTTTGACTTTCTCTAGAGCTTCTTGCTCTTCCTTGTCAATTTCTGCTGTGCCAGGCGTAACTTCTTTGAACTCTCCAATACTGATTGCAAGAACCACTTTTTCTGGGTCGATCTTGAAAAACTCTCTCTTTGGGTTAATACGATTTTCAGAAAAAAGCTGATGAAGGGTCTTTTCGAGCTTATCGCAGTTTTCTACTTCCGCCGCGAAGTAACACTCAAACGGAAGTGGAACTCCTGACTGGGTGCTAAGTTGCCCAATTCTGGATTCAACGCTGTCGGTAGTCAGTCCAATCTTTACCAGCCCCGGCATCGCCTCATTCGTTAGGATATAAACAATATTCGGCATTACGTATTTTACCTTTCGGAAACGTCTAACAATACATTTAACAAGTTTTCTCTATTTAATCAAAAAACAGGGTATAGTCAAGTAAAAGAAAACAGGCGGGGAAAAATTTGTTTACGAAACCGTCTCGGCGAGGATCGTCACCTTTTCCGCTCCTACCTCGGCGTAGCCGATGCCTATGGATAGCCGGGTGGTGTTGTTGCCGATTTTGTAGCTTAACTCGCCCGGTTTAAGGGTGGTAAGAAACGGCGCGTGTCCGGGGAGAACGCCGAACTCGCCTTCCGTGCCGGTGGCTGTCATAAAATCCACCTGTTCGGAAAGGACAAGTTTAGTGGGTGTTACTATTTCCAGTAAGAATGTGTTTGCCATGGCTTTTTACGCTGCTGCCCTTAATTTCTCCGCCTTTTCCAATGCCTCTTCTATTGTGCCGACCAGATAGAATGCCTGCTCAGGAATATCATCATACTTGCCTTCGGCAATCTCTTTAAAACCTTTTATGGTGTCTTTTACGCCGACATATTTTCCTGGCGAGCCTGTGAATGCCTCTGCAACAAAGAACGGCTGACTCAGGAATCTCTGGATTTTTCTTGCCCTTGAAACAGCTAATTTGTCATCTTCTGAAAGTTCATCCATGCCGAGAATGGCTATGATATCCTGAAGGTCTTTATATTTCTGCAAAACCTGCTGAACCTTTCTTGCAACAGCATAATGCTCCTCGCCTATAATTTGCGGGTCAAGGATTCTTGAAGTGGAATCAAGCGGGTCAACCGCAGGGTAGATGCCCAATTCCGCTATCTGTCTTGAAAGAACTGTTGTTGCGTCCAGATGCGCGAATGTTGTCGCAGGCGCAGGGTCTGTAAG
>JACRNK010000027.1 GCA_016234985.1 Deltaproteobacteria bacterium | reverse complement strand
TGTCAATACAACAACAAAGGAGATACTTGTTAAGGACAATAAGGTTGTCGGCGTTGATACTGATAAGGGCATTTTCCACGGAGATGCCGTAATACTTGCCACAGGCGGCGCATCATATCCTGAAACAGGCTCTACGGGCGATGGCTATGCTCTGGCAGAAAAACTGGGGCATGCGATTATTCCCATAAGGCCTGCGCTTGTGCCTCTTGAGGTTAAAGAAGCCCATGCGAAAGAGCTTCAGGGCCTGGCTCTGAATCATGTGACTGCATCCGTGTGTCTTGACGGAGAAAAGATTGCCGAGGCATTCGGGGAGATGCTGTTCACGCATTTCGGCCTTTCAGGGCCTATAATCCTTACCTTGAGCAAAACTGTGGTGGACAGCCTGCCGAAAGGCAAGGTTGAGATTTCTCTTGACCTGAAACCCGCCCTTACAAAGGAAAAACTGGATTTAAGATTTTTGCGCGAAATCAAAGAGCACAGCAATAAAAATTTTGATAACATGCTGGAGAATCTTCTGCCCCAGAGCATGATACCTGTCTTTGTAAAACTTGCCGGCATACCTCATGATAAAAAGGTTCATCAGATTACGCAAAAGGAGCGGAGGGAGCTAATTGCGCTTCTGAAAGACATGAGGTTTACCATAGCCAGAGCAAGGCCGCTGGCAGAGGCAATTGTTACAGCAGGGGGAGTATCAACAAAAGAGATAGACCCAAAGACAATGGAATCAAAGATAATTAAAGACTTATTTATCTGCGGAGAAGTTATAGATGTGGACGCAAAAACCGGCGGATACAACCTTCAGGCTGCATTTTCCACAGGATGGGTTGCAGGGACAATGGCGGCGAAATAACCCTCAAAAAAACCTCAACTCCGCAACCCGCGCAATCTTTTCAAAATCAGAGTCGTTGTGAAGAAGCAGGAGATTATTCTCAATTGCAGTTTGGGCAATGAGACAGTCAATGGTTCCGCTGATGGTGATGCCTTTTTTCCTGCATTTCAGATAGATGAGCGCCGCTTCGGCAAAAGACCCCTGTTCACCTTGAAGTTTATAAAATCTCTGCGTGTCTAAATATTCCTTGAGCCGATGAAATTCCTGCTCCGTCTTAACACCCTGCAGCAGTTCCTGATAGATGAACGAGTTAATGCCATAGGGTATCCCTGAATCAAGGATGGACTGAAATTTTCCGGCGGGCATATTATCTTTACCCTTAAGATAATCTATCAACACTGATGTGTCTACAAGCACCATCAGTTCTGTTTGCCTCTTCTGAGACTTTTATAATCATAATCTCCCCTGAACTCAATCTTGCCTTTTAATTCCCGCAAGTCCTTTCTCTTATGGCTCTCAACAAACTCTTTCAGCGCATTATGAATGAGTTCTTTTTTTGTATGGGCTTTGGAATATTTGAGCGCCTCCTTCAGAAGCCCCTCATCCAATACTATATTTGTCCTCATATTATACACCTCCTGACACACATAAGTTAGCACATATTATGGCTTGCGGCAACATCCATCCTTATTTCCGCCTTATAGCCCTACAATATTATACCCTGCATCCACATAGATAATTTCGCCGGTAACTCCGCTGGAGAGATCGCTGCATAGATAGAGCGCGGTCTTTGCCACATCCTCTGTTGTAACATTTCTTCTTAATGGCGCCTTTTGCTCCACAACGCCAAGTATGTCTCTGAAACCTGAAATGCCCATTGCCGCAAGGGTTTTTATCGGGCCTGCGGAAATGGCATTGACCTTGATATTTTTCTGCCCCAAATCCGCGGCAAGATATTTAACGCTCGCCTCAAGCGCGGCCTTTGCAACACCCATGACATTGTAATTGGGAACAACCTTTTCGCTGCCGTAATAGGTAAGCGTTATCATGCTTCCGCCTTTGCCTTCCATCAAGGGATATGCCCTTTTTGCCAGCGCAACCAGAGAATACGCGCTTATATCCATGGCCAGCCGAAAGCCCTCTCTTGATGTGTCCGCATATAGCCCTTTGAGTTCATCTTTATTGGCAAAGGCAACAGCTCCTTGAGCGCATCGCCCACATAGGTGAATGCAAGCTCCGCCCCTTCTTTATGCAGCGCCTGCGCAATAGCCCATGCGATGCTCCTTTCATTTGCAACTCCGAAGATAATCCCTTTTTTATTATTCAGCAATCCCATGCGAAACCTCCTTAAATTATTTCAGGCTCAACCTCAGCCTTGACCTTAACCTTATTTCAGACATTTCTACCACTATTTAACAACCTATTCAATAATTTATTTGACTTGCCAGTTAAGCCCATCTCTGCTAAATTTACAGCAGAATAACGACCGGAGGTTACTATGACTTTTGAACACCTTGAAGAAAAAGAGGCTGTGGAGACTGCATCGCTGATAGAGAGAAACGGATTTGCCTTTTATTCCATCCTTGCCGACAAGGCAGAGGACAAAAAAATAAAGGCTGTATTTAGAAGGCTGGCAAAGGATGAAAAAAAACATATGAAGATATTGGAAAACAAATATTATCCTGAAGCAGGCTTTGGAGAGCAGATTACTGACGAGGAGATTGCCATTGAGGATTATGTCTCAAGAAGCGCAGACCCTAAAATATTTACCGAAGAGATAGATGTGAAAAAACTTGTCCGCGCTGTAGACAGCATAAAAAAGGCCGTGATACTGGCTATACATACGGAAAGATATTCAGCCGAATATTTTGAAGGCCTGGCCAAAAAAGCCTCTACAAAAGAAGGCACTAAGATGTATGTTGAGCTTGCCGATGAGGAAAGGGAGCATATTAAGGCATTGGAAGATATATTGAAATCATTATGATACTGTATGCCGGAACTTAGACTAAATCTCATAACGCGGGAATGGGTAATCATTGCCACAGAAAGGGCAAAGAGGCCTGAGGATTTTAAAACCACTGCGAGCAGGAAAGAAAGCCCTCCTTATGTGGAAACATGCCCTTTCTGCCCAGGAAACGAGTCAAAAACCCCGGGAGAAACCTTCAGAATAAGCGGCGATGAAACCGGATGGAAGGCCAGGGTGGTGCCGAACAGGTTTTCTGCGGTATCCGCTTCCGGCAATAAAGAACGGCGCATTGACGGCCTGATACGAAACGTCACAGCAGTTGGCGTGCATGAGGTTATAATTGAAAGTCCCCTCCATAACACAAATCCCGCGCTTCTTTCATTGGAACAGATGGAAGATGTAGTGAAGATTTACAAGAACAGGTTTATGGAGGCATACAAAGATCCGCGGGTTGAGCATGTGATAATATTCAAAAATCACGGCGAAGGCGCCGGAACATCCCTTGAACACCCCCATTCACAAATTATCGGAACCCCGGTAACGCCTGTGCAGTTCAGGGACAGGCTGGAGGCTGCGGCGCATTTCTTTGATGACACAGGCGAGTGCCTTATGTGTATGCTGGCAAAAAAAGAAAAAGAGGATGGCGTGCGGGTTATTACAGAGACCGAGCATTTTCTCGCCTTTGTTCCTTATGCGGCGCTTTCGCCGTTTCATACATGGATATTTCCAAAAAGGCATTCCGCGTCATTTGGGAATATCACTGAGGCAGAGATTAAAGACCTGGCATTGAGCCTGAAGAATATCTTGTCAAAACTTTATCACGGGCTGACCAACCCGGATTACAACTTTGTAATCCGTTCAAACAAGCCCAAGGATTGCGATTTGGAATATTTCCACTGGTATGTGAGCATAATACCCCGCGTTTCAAAAGCCGCCGGTTTTGAACTGGGAAGCGGCATGTATATAAACACAAGCCTGCCTGAGGAAAGCGCCGGATTTTTGAGGAAGGTAAAAACAGCTTGATTAGCCGGTTCATACATGATAGCGTTACAGCAATTCAAAACTTAGGAGGATACCAATGAGATTCCATTTAATCATCACTGCCGCGCTTTTGACCGTTTTTGTTGCAGCAGGCATGGATAAGGCTTCGCAAGCTGCTGAAAAAGGCGCAATTACAAAGGCAAAAGACGGATATACGGTCGAAGAGTTGTATGCAAAGAAGAAAGAGCTTAGCGTCAAAAATGTTAGCGTCAGGGGCAAGGTTGTAAAATTCAACGCCGGCATTATGGGAAGGAACTGGGTTCACCTGCAGGACGGCAGCGGCAAACCTGGCACAAACGATATTACCATCACTACAAATCAAAACTAAAAAATGGGCGACACTGTCAGTGCAACAGGCACTATGGCTGTCAATAAGGACTTTGGCGGTGGATACAGCTACGAGGTTATTATAGAAGACGCTGCCATTTCCGATAAGTAAGCTATTTCACCTCTCCGCCTACAACAATCTCCGGTATGCGCAGGGTCGGCTGGGCGTCTGAAACCGGCACGCCCTGCACATCCTTACCGCATGTGCCTATTCCAAAACCAAGGTCAGAGCCTACCATATCTATATTTTTCAAAATCTCT
>JACRNK010000194.1 GCA_016234985.1 Deltaproteobacteria bacterium | reverse complement strand
CAGATATGGCGCTAATGGGCCTGTGAGAGGTTTTAAATAACCCATCTCAGGCAGCTGTTTCAAGACCTCTTTTTTAAATTCCACAACACCTGGAACGGCTTGTGCTATCATCCATTGGCCGAAAAAGAGAAAGACAATGTTTGTGATGATAAGAAAGGCGATGAGGGATTTAAGCTCCTTTGTCTTTTGCCATGCCTGAAAATAAATTTCTTTTATCTTTGCCATGTGCATTTGTTCTTGCTCCTCTTAAATTCTTTCATACGATTTCTTTTTTAGGAACCTTTGAAAAGGCAAGAATTTCGTCATACCGGCGAAAGCCGGTATCCAGAATCTGCGTATATGCCAATATGTTTCAAACCCTGGATTCCGGCTTCCGCCGGAATGACGCTTCTTTTTATTTCACTTCTCCGACTCTTGTCAATGTCCAGTCAAAGAAGGTTTTGATACAAATCCTTCCAATCAGGGTTCATACTCTCTATCAACTCCAGCTTCCATGCGCGTTTCCACTCCTTGATTGCCTTTTCCCGCGCAATGGCCGACATCATGGTCTCATGTGCCTCATACCAAACCAGCATATGAACTCCATATTTTTTGGTAAAACCATTTGCTTGATCATTCTTATGTTCCCATACCCTTTTTATGAGATTAGATGTTATTCCTGCATAAAGAGTCCCATTCTTCTTACTTGCAAGGATATAAACACAAGGTTGTTTCGGCATAGGCATTTTCCCATCACTCCGGCAAAAGCCGGGAACCAGTCTCTTTTAAGACATTCTGGATTCCGGCTTAAAACCTGCCGGAATGACGGTCGTTTTTTGTCGCACCGGTGAAAACCGGTGTCCAGTTGTTGCCCGGTTAAACCTTATAGATTCCAGCTTCCGCCGGAATGACGAAATTCTTACTTGTTCAGAGGTTCCTATATTCGTCATGCCGGAAGTCTTTAATCCGGCATCCAGTGTTTTGGGATACGGTATATCCCTTTATATGTCGCAAGTTAAGATTGCCTTCAATATCCAATTGCTGTTCCATTTGCATAAACTTTAGCATTCGGCTGATCAGGCGGATCTGCAATAAATAATGGAGTCACATAATTAAGACACCACTTCATGGTCTCCTGTGCAACTAATAGTTGCCGTGTTGTTAGAACCGTTTCACATTTTGCAAATTCTGTGTTTTTTTGGGTAAGCTCTGCCATGTTGCTCTCCTGTTGACGCATTTGAAACGATTGAAACATGAAGAAATTGTCCTGTCAATAGAGGTTGTTGTAAAAGTCTAAAACCGTCGTCATTCCGGCATGTTTTTAGCCGGAATCCAGCATCTTTTATCTTAAAAACCTCTGGATTCCGGCTTCCGCCGGAATGACGTTCTTCCGAGGGAATGGCGAAAATTGCAATATTATAACCTTACCGAATGTCTTTGCTATACATTCCCGGTTTATCCATCATCTTCCTTGCCATCCACGCCCTCACTATCCGTGCCTCCTCGTAGCTTATCCTCCCGTTTCCGGCCTCTACAACGGGCTTGAGCCCCCGCTCTTTGATCGTAGAAAACATATCTTCTATCTCTTGCCTCTTTGCAGGGGCAATCAAACGGTCTATGTCCATATCCCTGCCTGCCTGAATGAGTTTTTCTATGTGGCTTGCAATGGTTGAGGGCGCGAGGTTGCGCTGTGCCGCTATCTGTTCCAGAGACAAGCCTGTTTGGAACAGCCGGTATGTTTCTTCGACAGTCCCCGTGATTTCGGATTTTGAATTTCGAATTTCCGATTTATATTCCGTATTCCGCTCTCTGCGCTGTGTATTCGGATTTTCGGCAAGGTATTCCGCAATCTCCTGAATAAACTTATTGCCGTACCGTTCTAACTTCACATCGCCGACGCCGCTGATATTTCTCATATCGCGCTTGGTTGCGGGATAGTATCTGCACATCTCGTGCAGGGTTCTGTCCGAGAACACGACAAAAGGCGGAACTCGCTCGCTGTCCGCTATCCGCTTTCTCATTATCCGCAGCCTGTCAAAGAGTGTTTGGTCAAACCTTTCGACCCCGCCCCTTGCCCGCGCCTTTTCTTTTGGCTCGTCACGTTTTAATCCTTCAACATGCGCCTTGCCGCGCAGGATTGCGTTTGCCTTTTCCGTCAGTTTCAATACCGGATATTTGCCGCTCTCCTGTTGGATTATCTCCTGCGCGAGCAGTTCGTCAACAATGAGCCGCCAGTGTTCTTTGTCCTTATCTTTTCCCGCGCCGTAAGTTTTTATGACGTTATGACTGAAGGCGCGAATCCGTTTTGTGTCCGCTCCCGTAACCACATCAACGATGTGTCCTGCTCCGAACCGCTCCTCTGTCCTGAATATGGCGGACATCACGATCTGCGCATCGCGGGTAATGTCAATCCGCTCGATGTTTCCGGCGCAAATATCGCAGGCGCCGCAATTTTCCTCCGCATACCGTTCGCCGAAATAACCGAGCAACTGCCTTCGCCTGCACACATTGTGCGATGCGAAGCCGACCATCCGGTTCAGATTTTCCATAGCAGCGGTGCGCTCTGCGTTGCCCGGCATCTGATCTATGAAATATCTTATCTTGGGAATATCTCCTCTGCCGAAAAAGAGCAGGCAGCGGGCTGGTTCGCCGTCGCGTCCGGCGCGCCCTGTCTCCTGATAATATCCCTCGATATTTTTCGGCAGGTCTGCGTGAATCACAAAACGCACATTGGATTTGTCAATGCCCATGCCGAAGGCGATGGTTGCCACGATCACCTGCGCTTCGTCACGGTTGAACGCATCCTGATTTTTGCCCCGCACATCAGGCTCAAGTCCTGCGTGATAGGGAAGGGCATTGACGCCGTGGGCTTTGAGGAAATCCGCAGTCGTTGTAACAGAGTCGCGCGTAGTGCGATACACGATGCCGGACTCGTCGGGATGAGTTCCGAGAAATTCAAGTATCTGCGATTCCACGCCGGATTTCCTTTGCACCTGATAAAAAAGATTCGGGCGATTGAAAGACGCGCGCACGATAAAAGGTTTTCTCAGCCCGAGCCGCGCGCATATATCTTCCTGCACCCTGTCTGTGGCGGTTGCGGTAAAGGCCGCAACAGGTATATTCGGAAATGCTTTGGGAATTACGGAAAGGCTCAGATAATCAGGACGGAAATCATGCCCCCATTCCGAGATGCAGTGCGCCTCGTCTATGGCAAAAAACGAGACGGGCATGGCCTTGAGAGTTTCAAGAAAATTCGGCATGGCAAACCGCTCCGGCGCGATGTAGAGCAGCTCGATCTTTTTATTTCTCAAATCCCGCAAGACTTCCGAAACCTCGCGGGAATCCAATGAACTGTTCAGATACGAGGCCGCGATCCCGTTCGCCCGCGCAGCGTCAACCTGATCTTTCATCAAAGAGATAAGCGGGCTGATAACGATTGCTGCGCCGGACATGATCTTTGCCGGAAGCTGATAGCAGAGCGATTTTCCGCCACCGGTCGGCATCACGACGAACAGATCCCTGCCAGCCAGTATGCTTTTGATAATCGCCTCCTGATTCGGACGGAACGAGCGAAAGCCGAATACGGTTTGAAGGGCATCTCTCATTACAGACCCATTATCCATTTGTATTTTTATTGTTCCTCCCGGTGGGACAGGCATCTTGCCTGTCATACAGTGGTGTCCGTCCTCCCCCTACCCCTCCAGAGGGGGACAAAGACCTATACAAAATCAGTACCGTTTATATCAAAATACTGTTATTGAAACAACCCCTGCTAACATAAGCCCGCTTCCGAGCAGCCGCTCTCCTATATTTACCTCTTTAAACACAAGCCATCCATAAAATACGCTGAAGACAAGGCTCGTCCTTTTTACGGATATTACATAAGCCACATCAGCCATGCTTATAGCCAGAAAATGGGATAAAATCATTATTGCAGTGAATATGCCGATTGATAAAAAGGTTGCCGGTCTGGATACCACCTGATGTAAAGTTCCTCTAACACCCACAACCATAGAGAGGACGAGGGTTAACAGCAACGGATAAAAGAACCCAAAGAATATCGGGCTGGAATGCTGGACGGCAATCTTTCCGATGGTGGATGTTATGCTGTATATGACCGCAACAATAATCATCAGCACAGAGCCGCGCTCTTTTGCGATTGCCTTTATCGGGCCTAAAAGTCCGAGATTGCCTGCTTTGGCATTCAACAGATATGCGCCCACAGTGATAAGAAATATACCGACAAATCCTGATTTGTCAGGCCATTCCCCAAGCAGAAAAAATGCAATAATGATTATGAATACGGGGCTTAAGGCCATGAACGGTATGGTGAGCGATAGAGGAGAGGTTTTTATCGCCTTTACATAGAGGATGAGCGCTGTAATCTCCAGCGGCAAAAGTATGAGAACAGAGAGCCAGAATGTCTTATCCAGATGCGGTATCGGGATGAAAAACAACGCAAAGGCAATAAAGGGGAGGGCATAACCTTCCCTTACCCATGCAATCACATATTCATCGCTTTTTTGCATCGCCCTCTTACTCAGGGCGTCGGCGGTTGACAGGGAAAAGGCGGTGATGACGGCAAACAATATCCAAAGCATAAAACCATTCTATTGGTTTTGCGCTATTGTCTCAAGAAGATTATGCATTCTATGCTGTTGTTGACATTAAAGGCAATAATGCCTTAACATCATTCTATGCCGCAATGCAATAAAATAAAGGTAATGTCCGAGTCCCTTGCCATAAAGATTGCCGCAGGCGAGGTTATTGAAAGACCCGCATCGATTGTAAAAGAGCTTGTTGAAAACTCTATTGATGCAAAGGCAACAGATATATCTGTCTATATTCAGGACGGCGGCAGGAAGCTGATAAAGGTTGTTGACAACGGCGAGGGCATGACGAAAGAACAACAAAGGTTTCCGGCGAAATTGCAGGCGCTATGGTGAAGATAAAGGGCGGAAGCAGAGAAGAGGTCAGGGATGCCGGCTGTGCCGATGGCACAGCAATTGAGGTTAGGGATATATTCTTTAATACGCCGGCAAGGCTCAAATTTATGCGGTCTGTTGCAACAGAGACAGGCCATATCTCGGATACTGTCATAAGGCTTGCATTGGCGCACCCTTCCGTAAGATTCAGGCTTTATAACAATAATGTATCTATGCTGGATACTTCCGTAAAGGCCGATTTGAAGCAAAGGATTGCGGATATATTTGGGAGGGATTTTCTGAATGGCATTATGCCTGTGGAATCAGGAGACGGGATATTAAAGTTGCATGGTTTTATTGCAAAACCAGAAGAGGCCTACTCCTCAACCAAAGGGCTTTTTATCTATGTAAATAACCGTTGGATAAGGGATAGAGGCATAAATCATGCGATTGCAAACGGTTACAGAAATTGCCTTGGACAGGGCAAATATCCGTTTGTTGTTTTATTT
>JACRNK010000193.1 GCA_016234985.1 Deltaproteobacteria bacterium | reverse complement strand
TGCAACCCTCGGAACAGGGCCTGCCGCTGTCATCGTGCCGGACGGGGATATAACATTTACCTCATCGCCCACAGCAGCGCCCAGATTTCTGGAAAGCTCTTTGCCCAGAACTATCCCGGGCAGCGGCGAGCCTGGGATATATTTATCCTGCAGCGAACTCTTAAGCCCTTCAAGGCTGCCTGACCTAATCTTCTTTGGCAGGTCTATTACATCTCCGACACTTTCAACATCCAGCCCTCTAATCGCTGCGCCGACAACTCCGCTTTCCGTTGAAAGCATGGCCTGATTGTATATAAACGGAGTTGCGCCAACAACGCCTTCCACCTTTTTTGCCTTTTCAGCTACCCCTTTATAATCCTTCATGCCCTTGCCCAATTCCATAACCACCAGATGCGCATTAACCCCAAGTATCTTGTCCCGCAAGTCCTCTTCAAATCCTGTCATTACAGAGAGAACAACAATAAGGGCAGTCACACCGACCATAACCCCCAGTATGGATATAAAGGTTATGATGGAAATAAAGGTCTGCTTGCGCTTGGCCTTGAGGTATCTGATCCCTACAAAAAGTTCGTATGCCATCGCTATAATTTTAAGCCTTCTCCGGCCGGAGCTGCGGAAACAATATTACATCCCTTATGGACGCCGAATTTGTAAGGAGCATAACAAGCCTGTCAATGCCTATGCCCTCGCCTGCTGTCGGCGGCATGCCGTATTCAAGCGCCTTCACAAAATCCTCGTCCATGATATGCGCCTCGGTATCTCCTGCCTCCCTTTCCTCAACCTGCTGCCTGAATCTCTCCCGCTGGTCTATTGGGTCGTTAAGCTCTGAAAAACCGTTGGCAATCTCCCTGCCGCAAACCAAAAGTTCAAACCTGTCAACGATTGAAGAGTCTTTTTCATTTTTTCTTGAGAGCGGCGAAACATCCAGAGGATAATGAGTCACAAAAGTGGGCTGAATAAATTTCGGCTCAACTGTTTTTTCAAATATCTCTAAAATAATCTTACCGTGGCTGAATGCCTCGGGCAAATCAATGCCGATTTTTTTTGCAAAAGCCAATGCCCTTTTCTTATCGGCAAATATATCTTCATCGGCATCGCTGTATTTTAGTATCGCATCTCGGACGCTAATCCTATGCCACGGTGGAGTTAAATCAATCTTCTGTCCTTGATATTCTATCTGTAATGCGCCGCATATTTCTTTCGCAATCCCGCTTATCATCTCTTCTGTCAAAGCCATCAAATCTTCAAATGTGGCATAGGCTTGATAAAATTCAAGCATGGTAAATTCAGGGTTGTGCTGGGTTGATATGCCTTCGTTTCTGAAATTTCTGTTGATTTCATAGACCCTTTCAAATCCGCCTACGACAAGCCTCTTCAAATAAAGTTCCGGCGCTATGCGTAAAAATAAATCTATATCAAGCGCATTGTGGTGGGTTTTAAACGGCCTTGCAGCAGCGCCGCCTGGGATTGACTGCATCATGGGCGTTTCCACTTCCATAAAATCCCTCTTATTTAAAAATTCCCTGATGCACTGGATTATCCTTGTCCTCTTGATAAAAACATCTTTAACATCTGAATTTGTTATAAGGTCAAGATATCGCTGGCGATAGCGGGTCTCCACATCAGTGAGGCCGTGCCACTTTTCAGGCAGCGGCTGAAGGGACTTGGCAAGGAGTCTTATATCCTTCGCCTCTATGGTAAGTTCATTGGTCTTGGTGCGAAAGACCTTTCCTTCAACGCCGACAATATCTCCCACATCAAAATTTCTGAAGGATTTATATTTATCCTCGCCGATCAAATCCTTTCGGACATATGCCTGAAGCCTGCCTGTCCTGTCCTGGATATGCAGGAAAGATGCCTTGCCGAAATCCCTGAAGGCCATTATCCTGCCTGCAAGCCCGGCTGTTTCATTTTTGGCCTCAAGCGCTTCTTTGTCCAATGCACCGCAGCGGTCTGTTATCCCCTTAGCAGTATCCTTTGCCGCAAAATCATTTGGGTATGAATTTATACCCATCTGCTTCAATGCTTCCAGTTTATTAATCCTCTGAGCAATCTCGCTGATATTCTCTGCCATTTAGACAATCCCTTTCCTTAAAATTTCAAATTGTTACATTATCTTAATTTGGTATTGGTAGTCAAGGGAAAGAGTAATTTTTTTACACTGGCTTGTAATATATCTGAAAATGGGGTAAAAATTAATCTGCCATGCAAAACAAAAAAATCTTCGGCTTTCCAAAAAATGTGTTTGCAGCAGGGCTTGTAAGCCTTTTTATGGATATATCTTCCGAAATGATATATCCGCTGCTCCCCATTTTTCTGACCACTGTGCTCGGCGCAAGCAAGGCAACCCTCGGCGTCATAGAAGGAATTGCCGAATCAACCGCAAGCATATTAAAGGTATTTTCAGGCTGGCTCTCGGACAGGCTCGGCAAGCGAAAACTCCTGATGGGCATCGGATACGGCGTGTCAGTTCTGAGCAGGCCAATAATGGCAACCTCTGCAAGCTGGGGAGAGGTGCTGACTGCAAGATTTGTTGACAGGTTCGGCAAAGGCGTCCGCACTGCGCCGAGAGACGCAATTATTGCTGACTCCGTGGAAAATAACAGCCTCGGCAAGGCATTTGGATTTCACAGGGCTATGGATACCATAGGCGGTGTCATAGGCCCTACAATAGCATTTTTTATCCTCGCCTTATTTTTAAATGACTTCAGGCTGGTTTTCTGGCTTTCCATCATCCCCGGCATAATCGCGGTTCTTCTTATAATATTTTTTATAACCGAGAAGCCCCCCTCACCCTTGCCCTCTCCCCACAACCCCCTATCCCCCTTTGTTAAGGGGGAATCTTTTAATCCCCCTTTGTTAAGGGGGACTAAGGGGTTTGTTCCAAAACTTACCTTCAAGGATTTTAACGGCAGCTTTAAAAAATATATCCTTGTAATCGCTGTTTTTTCCATAGGAAATTCAAGCGACGCATTCCTGATATTAAGGGCGGAAAATGTAGGCATATCAAAAGAGCTTATTCCGATAATCTATCTTGTATTCAATCTGGTTTACTCGTTATCTTCAACTCCAATGGGCATTCTGGCGGATAAAATCGGGATGAGGAAGATGATTTTGTCCGGGTTTTTATTTTATGCCGGCATCTACGCAGGCCTTGCCTTTGCCTCAAACCAATTCCACATATGGGGGCTGTTTATTTTGTACGGCCTCTTTAAAGGCATGAGCGAAGGCGCACAGAGGGCGTATCTGGCAAGCATTTCGCCGCCTGAGAGAAAGGCGACCGCATTCGGCATCTATCATACATCGGTCGGTCTGGCACTTTTGCCGGCGAGCATCATTGCAGGGGCTTTATGGGATAAAATCGGGCCTGAGGCTACATTCCTTTACGGAACAGCGACAGGGTTGTTGGCGTTTGTTTTGTTTGTAAGCAAGAGGCGAAGAAACTCTAAATTCTAAACTCAAAATTTTAAATTTAAAACTTATAATTTGGATATTAGAATTTCTAATCCTATCGCCTATCGCCTATCGCCTATCGCCTGTATTTTTGCATTCTCCAGCATCTCTACTGCATGTTCCTTTGTCTTTTCAGTTATCTTAACGCCGCCAAGCATTCTGGAAAGCTCGGCAACCTTTTCCTCGCCTTTAAGCTCCTTGATTTTCGCGCATGTCCTTCCTCCCCTCACCTCTTTTTCAACAGAATAGTGCGCATCCGCATACGCGGCAATCTGGGGAAGGTGCGTAATGCAAAGCACCTGATGGTTTTTTGACACCTCTTTTAGTTTTTTGCCCACAACCTCTGCTGTGCCGCCGCCTATGCCTGCATCCACCTCGTCAAATATCAAAACAGGAATCTTTCCTGTCCTTGTCATTGTCCTTTTTATTGCAAGCATAATCCTTGAAAGTTCTCCGCCGGAGGCAATCTTGGCAAGGGGCTTCGGCTCTTCGCCAGGATTAGGAGATATAAAAAATTCTATTTTGTCTATGCCGTTTTCACTTAATTGAAAATTACCAGCCTCATCAGCATCCTTTTTTATCTTGACCTCAAATACTGTCTTTTTCATGCCAAGGTCAGCCAGTTCCTGCTCAATCTTTTTCTTTAACATCCTGCCTGCGCCTGCCCTTTTATCCGAGAGTTTTTTCGCAAGGCTAATCGCCTTGTCCCTGGAAACATCCAAAGCCTTTTTCAATTCTTCCATTCTTTCATCGTGATGGATAATGCCGTCTAATTCCTTGTCTATCTCCGCCTTTTTCTGAAGAATAGCCTCTATGGTTTGGCCGTATTTTTTCCTGAGTTTATTTATCGCATCAAGCCTGTTGTCAACCTCTTCAAGCCTTCCCGGCTCAAAACGATTGCCGCCGCTGTAATCCCGCAGAAAGGAGGCTGCATCTTCTATCTGACAAGAAGCTGACTCCAGAGCTTCAACCATAGGCTTCAGTCGCTCGTCAAACCGTGAAACATCCTTTAATTTATTTACTACATGGCCGATTTTCTCCAATACCGACCCGCCGGATGAATATAAAACCTCATGGCCGCTGCTGCTTGCATCAAAGAGCTTTTCTGCATGGACGAGAATCTCCTTTCCCTTTTTCAGTTCCTCATCTTCGCCTGTTTTAAGCCCTGCGGCTTCTATCTCTTTGGACTGAAAACTCAGAAAATCCTGCTTCTCGGCAAGCTGTCTGCTTTCTGAAGCAAGTTTATCCAATTCCGATTTTATAGAGATATATTCTTTATACACATTGCTGAATTCCTGCTTCATAGCCGCAAGGCCGCCGAAGCTGTCTAAAATGTCAATATGTTCTTCCGGTCTTGTCAGGGACTGATGGTCGTGCTGTCCGTATATATCTATGATACGGCTGCCTGTTTGCTGAAGCAGCGCAAGATTTGCCATGCTTTCGTTTATAAATACTTTGTTCTTGCCTGAGCGGGATATTATCCGCCGTATGATAAGGCCTTCTTCGCTCCGCAGCCCTGATTCATCTAAAATATTTGCTATGTCTTTGCAGGGAGAAATATCAAACATGGCCTCCACAACCGCCTCATCCTTTGACGACCGTATGTCTTCGGCAGATGCCCTGTCTCCAAGAATCAGCTTCACCGCATCAACTATAATAGACTTGCCCGCGCCTGTCTCGCCAGTCAGGATATTCAACCCTTTGCCGAACGATACCTGCAGATTGTCAATGATTGCAAAATCTTTTATGTTGAGCTGTAATAACACCCGCCTACTTCCCCCCCCACATGAGCCTTTCCCTCAATATATCAAAATAGCTCTTGCCCGGACATTTTACAAGATACATGCTTGCCTCTGCCCGCTTTGCCTCCACAACATCCCCTCCTTTGACAGGAAGGTCAACCTGGCCGTCCAACGTCAAAAGCACATTGCCCTGGTCAGCCTTGAGAAGTATCTCCACAGTCATCCAGTCGGGTATGACAACAGGCCGGTTGGTCAACGTAAACGGACATATCGGCGCCACAATAATGGAGTGGATGGTTGGATAAAGTATCGGCCCGCCTGCTGAAAGGGAATATCCGGTTGAGCCGGTCGGCGTAGCGACAATAATGCCGTCTGCCCTGTATGTTGTAACATACTCCTTATCTATTCTGGCCTCAATGCTTATAAGCCTTGCCAACTGGCTCTTTATGACTACATCATTCAGGACAGTATATTTTGACACCTTTCCGCCGTCCCTGTAAATCTGGACAGAAAGCATCATCCTTTCCTCTGTCTCAAAATCGCCCTTTATAACCTTTTCCAGCACAGGATAAAGCTCTTTCATTGTAATGGCAGTAAGAAAACCAAGGCCGCCGAGATTCACTCCAAGTATTGGAATTTTCTTGTCGCCAATCAATCTGGCTGTGTAGAGCATTGTCCCGTCTCCGCCCAGCACCACCATAAGTTCTACAAGACCGGGAAGCTCATTCCTTGAATAACTTTTTGAGTAATTCAGCTTGCCGCCTAATTCCGTGTCTAAATATACCTCCATGCCTTGCTCAATAAGCCATTTAATAACATCCTGGCTTACCCTCACAGCCTCCGGTTTGTTAAGTTTTGCGATAACGGCTACCCTTTTCATGCTTCCTCCTTTATTTAACCGATAGAGGTTATTTATCATAAACACCCTGCCTATTCCAATCAAATTTTCCGGAAAAATATTTTTCCGGAAAAATATTTGACTTTGATTTTTAATTAGATTAACCTTGATACAATTGTAAAAAGTCCGAGAAATGCTTTTTTCGTCATTCCGGCGGAAGCCGGAATCCAGTTATTTCAAACAGTTACAAAACCTCTGGACACCGGTTTTCACCGGTGAGACGACTTTTTACGAGATCATCAACCTTGACTGTAAAATAAAAAGTCCAAGATGCAAGGTAATTGTAGCCTGCCGATCCCGTTTAAATACATAACGGGACAAGTTTATCGGCGTTTTAAAACGCCCACGGGGCACCCAACCGAAGGTTGGGTCGGGCAAACTACAAAAGACAACCAACAACAGGAGACTCTGGAATGAGCGGCATTACCTATAAAAAGGCAGGCGTAAATATAGACGAGGGCGAAAGGCTGGTAAACCTCATAAAACCTATTGCCAGAGCCGCATCAAGGCCGGAGGTTATGGCAGGCATAGGCGGTTTCGGCGCCCTATTTTCGCTTAATCTTAAAAAATATAAAAACCCAGTGCTTGTCTCCTCAACAGACGGCGTCGGAACAAAATTAAAAATTGCATTTATGCTTAACAGGCACGACACCGTTGGCATAGACCTGGTTGCAATGGGCGTAAATGATGTGCTCGTAAGCGGGGCAGAACCTTTGTTTTTTCTGGATTACTTTGCAACCGGAAAACTCAATGCAAAGGACGCAGCTGCTGTAATCAAAGGCATTGCAAAGGGATGCAAAGAGGCCGAATGCGCGCTGGTGGGCGGCGAAACTGCGGAGATGCCCGGGTTTTATAAAGACGGAGAATATGACCTGGCAGGCTTTGTCGTCGGCATAGTTGAAAAAGATAAAATTATAGACGGCTCCGGCATAAAACCAGGGGATAAGATAATCGGCCTTGCCTCAAGCGGCCTGCACAGCAACGGATATTCTCTGGCAAGAAAGGTAATATTTGATAAATTAAAATTAAATGCCAAAAGCAAGCCTGCCGGGTTCAAGAAAAATATCGGCGAAGAGCTTCTTACGCCGACAAGGATATATGTAAAAACCATAAAGGCGTTGCAGAAAGATTTTTCCTTAAAAGGCATAGCACATATAACCGGCGGAGGTTTAATTGAAAATATACCAAGGATACTGCCGGATAAATGCAAGGCTGTTATTGCAAAAAAAAGATGGAAGATGCCGGCTATATTTAAGTTTATTCAGGAAGGCGGCAAGATAGCGGAAAAAGAGATGCTCAGGACATTTAACTGCGGCATAGGCATGGTAATAATTGTATCAAAAAAGGACTCTGACAGGGTTGTCAGGAAATTAAAGACATTAAAAGAAAAGGCATTTTTGATAGGTGAAATAGAAAAGAGGAATGGTAAAGAAGAACAGGTTTCAATTATATGATTAACCTGGGCGTACTTGTATCAGGCAGCGGCACAAACCTTCAGGCTATAATAGATGGCATAGATGCCGGAAGGCTTGACGCAAAAATAAAGATTGTTATAAGCAACAATGCAAATGCCTATGCCATAGAACGGGCGAAGAAACACAACATACCGGCATTTATTATTCAGGACAGCCATTTCAAAACAAGGGAAGACTCAGACAGGCACATTGTTGAAATAATCAAATCGCATTCCGTGGACTTGGTGGTTTTGGCCGGTTTCATGCGGCTTCTGACCCCTGTCCTTATCAAATCATTCCCCATGAGAATAATAAATATCCACCCTGCCCTGCTTCCTGCTTTTCCGGGGCTGCACGCGCAGAAAAAAGCGGTTGAGTATGGCGCGAAATTTTCCGGCTGCACAGTCCACTTTGTTGATGAAGGTGTTGACACAGGGCCGATAATTATTCAGGCTGTCGTGTCTGTGGATGATAACGACACGGAAGAGACCCTTTCCAAAAAGATTCAGAAGGAAGAGCACAAGATATATCCGGAGGCAATCCGGCTCTTTGCTGAAGGAAGGATTGAACTAAAAGGAAGAAAGGTAGTTATATTATAAAAGA
>JACRNK010000192.1 GCA_016234985.1 Deltaproteobacteria bacterium | reverse complement strand
GCTAAACCGCAGAGGTTTTTTATCAACATCACTGGTATCTTTAAGCGCAGGAATTCTCCTGCCATACACAGATATTATCAGCAAAAAGCCTCCTGAAGATAATCCTTCAGACTTTACCGATAAAGACATGGCAAGCGTTATATGCATTGTCAATTGCCAGAGAGCAGGGCGCTGTTTGCCTATTGATAGACAGGCGATGTGACACATTTTTTCGGGGTTCAGCGCCTGACCTTTCCTGCCTTTCTGCCTTTACTGTTCAAATATCTTATGACAGCGCTGAGATGAGCGCCCTTGATAGCCAATTTAAAGAGATAGACTCTGTGATAACATCTGCGACAACTGACATTATCTTGCTGGCGAGGGCAAAAGGTTTATCTGCTGTTACTGCCGATAATATGAAAGCTATTATTATGAAAAATAAGACAGACTGCCCCCTTGTAGAAGCAACTATCAGCAGGGAAGAAGTAATTAGACTTGTGAATGCAAGATGAGAAGTAATTGATTTTATAAAAGAATTAGGATAAAGTAAGTAGCATGGAGGTAAAATATATATGCTCATAAAGATGGATACATATTTTGACGGAGAGTATTGGTGTGCAAGGGGAGTTAATGAAGACATATTTACTCAGGGTGAAACATATGATGAGCTTTTAAAAAATATTAAAGAAGCGGTATCTTTGCATTTTGAGGATGAGTTGAAAAAAGGCAAATCAGCAGAGATACTCGTGATGTCAGAAATGGAGATTGCCGGTGTCGCCTAAGCTGCCGCAGGTTAGCGGCCAAGAGCTGGTAAGGTTCCTTGAAAAACTCGGTTATCATGTTATTAGGCAAAAAGAGAGTCATATCAGACTCAGGAAGACAACAGGCGTGGGAGAACACAATATTACTGTGCCTAACCATAAAGTTGTTGCCAAGGGAACTTTGAATGACATTATTGCAAAGGTAAGCCTTTGGAATAATATAAACAAAGATGATTTGATAAAGATGATATAAAGGAGAATTTGAGGTGAATTAGCGGGACTCTTCCCGGTTTTAGCCCACTGAGCAATCAAACCTGCAATATTTAATCATAACTCCGTCTCTCCAAACATAAAAAATCTCTCCTTTACACCCAACCTCACCGACATAAGGCTGTCGCCTGACTGTGATATAAAACAAAAGGCGGCGTTGGCCACACAATACGGGTCTGTTAAATTCACTGCCGAAAAGGCGCCGGAGCAAATTTTACGGCAAAAGGAGATGTAATGGAAACCTTTAATATGAAGGCCTTGGACATAATAAAAGAAGAAACATTCCTTGTTGGCGATAAGCCCTGGATCAAAAACGGGTTTGATAGCTATTTCACCAGTAGAGATGATATTGATGAGTGGACTGCAAAATGTATTTACGCGGAAACAGGTGGTGAAATAAAAGTTATAACAGCCTCCATGCCTGCTCCGCCTGCTCCTGAAGAGAGAGGAACGGGCTTTGCTTCCTATCTCAAAGAGTATAAACCGAGGAGTTTCAAGGAGATTCTGTTTCTGCTCGATCTCTATCCGGTGACCATTGAAGACGCAATCAAAGAGCATAAGCCGTTTAAATCAATTATTGGTCGCGCTATAGAGGAAATTCTTAAGGAAACCAGAGGGATCATTCTCTGGCATTACCAGATGGAAAGCATCCTGTCTCTATTCATTAGGGACAACGTAGGCGTTGTTACAGTGAGAAAGGGGATTAATGCAAAGAAGCCCGATACGTTGCATACGACACACATTACCAAAATTGACAAAAGGATGTCTCTTGAAAAAGTGATCCGGCAGAGGATGAGATTGGGTCATACTAAATATCCTAATGTTAAAGGCGCCCTTGTGGTTTATGAAATTTTGAGGAAAGGGAAGGATAATCGGGACCGACAAACAGCTTCTTAGGAAAAGATTTGCATCCCATTTTATTCTCATTAAGTATTTGCGAATTATGAACGAAATGCCGCCATCAATACAATGCGAGGCAAGGCAAAGGCCAAAATTCCTTGTGCCTGTAATACTATTTCTGCTTACTGCGGCAACCACCACAGTATCAGGGGCGGCGCTCAAAGGGATTGAGCCGCTTAAAAATCCGTCGCGGCTGCTTGAGGGGCTTCCATTTTCACTTACCCTTTTGACCATTCTCCTCGCTCATGAATTCGGCCACTTTTTTGCCTCCCAAAGGCATGGTGTGCAGGCCGGCCTCCCCTATTTAATTCCGGCTCCGCCGCTTATTACTCCGGGCACATTTGGCGCAATAATAAAATCAAGGGCGCAAGACATAAATAAAAAGACATTGTTGGATATAGGCGCAGCCGGCCCTCTCGCTGGTTTTATTGTTGCGATTGCGGCGACAATTATAGGCTTGCACCTGTCAAAGGCGGCAACATTGCCAAAAACCGGAGAAGGATACGGGCTTGGCTCATCCATCATCTTCCAGACATTATCTCATCTTCCAGATATTATCATATCTTGTAATAGGCTCTGTGCCTGATAATCAGGGCATACTCCTGCATCCCGCAGCATTGGCAGGCTGGATAGGTTTTCTTATGACATGCGTAAATCTCCTGCCCATAGGCCAGCTTGACGGCGGGCATGTTGCCTTTGCGCTGTTTGGGAGAAGCAACCGGGCTATATCAATAACCATAATTGTGCTTCTTCTTATCTTTGGCATCTTTATATGGCATGGCTGGCTGTTCTCGGCGCTTCTGGTTACCATTCTATGCGTCAGACACAGACACCCGTCTTTACCGGATGAACAAGTGATGTTGGGTTGGAAAAGAAAACTTATAGGCTGGTTCAGCATTGTTGTATTTGTCCTTACATTTCTACCATCGCCAATATGTCATGGAAGATTTGCAGAATTAAAGGCAGTCATGGGCTGTAAATGCAAGATGGGTGTTATGCACGAGAATAAGACAGAAAGGCGACACCCCAAATGAATCTCTGTTTCTGCTTTGAAAGTTTAATACGATATGGTAGGATTTTTTAATAGATAATAAGGAGATGCTGTGCCAAAACAAGGAGAAGAAGCAGAGAAAAAAGTAAAAGAGTTTCTTGAGAAAGAATTTGGAAAGCCGTTCAGTAAACAAAAGGTTGTTATTGGCAAAGGCAAAAAGAAGGAGTTTGACCTTGTTTCAAATGACGGCAAAATTGTAGTGGAAGTGAAGGATTTTAAGTTCGATAACGAAACAACAGGAAAATCTGGATACTCTTCAACTCGCAAACACCGATTGATAAGCGCCTGCTGTTATCTTGCAAAAGTTCACGCTGAGAAGAAGATGTTGGCATTAACTAATCAAGAAATATGTGAACAATTCAAAAAAGATATGGATATGGAGCAGTTACATCCCGAAATTGAAATAATCTATGTCCCAATGAAGTCATAATAGCGATAATGATTTTATAAGACCAAAATCGGTTGATAAGAAGGAGGATAAACAAATGAGCGACATTGGAAAAAAAGGCAGAGACTATGTAAAAAAGCATTTTGGAGAATTAACTTCTGGACACATCACTGTTTCACAGTTTTATGATGATATTACAAAAAAATCATTTGCCCACAGTCCATCTTGGGGAAATGAAATTCCACCGAAAAATTTAAAAGAAAATGAGGATGTACATATAATTTGTGAGCACGAAAATGGTGACGGATTTTACTATTTTCGGGTGCCGGTCAAAGATATAAAGGATATGCTGGAAAGAAGTAAGTTAGGCTTTAACAAAGATAATATCGCTCTTCATCTTTCTGCTCAACCGGATAGTTTATTTCAAGATTTACGAGGTGAGGGTAAAATAGATTTTAGCAGATACCTACAAAAACAAAGGGAGTAGCCGGGACACTCCCCGGTTTTAGCCCACTGAGCAATCAAACCTGCAAGTAATATTTAAGCATATCTCTGCCTCTCCAAACATAAAAAATCTCTCCTTTACCCCCAAACCACACCGACATAAGGCTGTCGCTTGCCTGTGGTATAAATAAAACACACAAATTATTTATAAAGGAGGAAGAATATGCCATCAAAAAATCCATTCTTTCCGGGAAGGCTTAGACGCAGGCAGAGATGGAGATTGTAACTTTCTTTTATCTCAAAGATACATCGCAAATAGCGGCAGATTTTCTTGGAGGCGCTGTTGCTGATTTTGGCAAGATATCCGTATTCAGGAGTTACGGGGATATTTTGCTGGGACTTGGAAGGGATGATTTTTTAGACTCTGTTGCCAAAGGAAATCTTGTTATACCAGTTTCGTTTGGATGGCTTTGAGTATCCCGTTTAGTATAGCAGTTGGCGTTGGCGGGCAGCCGTGTATATAGACATCTACAGGGATGATTTTGCCGACACCGCCCAAAGAAGCGTAATTGTCGCCGAATATCCCGCCATTATATCCGCAGTCGCCGACTGCAACTACGAGTTTTGGAGAAGGCGTTGCGTTGTAGGTTCTGCGCAGCGCAATCTCCATGTTTCTTGAAACAGGCCCTGTAACAAGAAGCATATCAGCAAACCTTGGCGATGCGGTAAAGTGTATGCCGAATCTTTCGCAATTATAAATCGGATTATTTATGGCGTGGATTTCCAGTTCGCAGCCGTTGCATGAGCCTGCGTCAACCTGTCTGATGGTAAGGCTCCTGTGAAAACGCTTTCTGACAGCCTCTTCAAGCCTTGCGCCTGTTTCTTCTATTTCAGCCGCAACTGCCGATGGAAGCGGTTCGGTAACAATGCCGGTGCGGAATATTTGGTGTAAAATTCTAATCATAAATCATTTCCCGAATACGATTGATTGAAGCTCTTATTGCACAATGGAAAATCAGGCACGATATTTCCGTGAATAGCCTGCTCAAGGGCAATCCAGTTGACGCTGGATGGATCTCTGACCATGCAGCGGTTTATTTCGCCCTTTGCTCCTGACTGAATCCAGTAAACGATTTCTCCGCGCCAGCCTTCAACAACTGCAAAGCCGGATTTATCAGGCGGCGGCGGATTGACCTTAACTGCAATTTCGCCATCCGGCAGGCCGTAGAGAATAGCGCGGATAATCCTGATGGATTCCCGTATTTCTTCTATCCTCACCCATGCGCGGGCATGGACATCGCCTGACTGAAGAACTGTCGTCTTTGGAACGATGATATTATAAGGTGGGAATGGGTTTTGAATTCGGCAATCCAAATTCTGGCCGCTTGCCCTCGCAACAAAGCCAACAACCCCCAATTCCTTGGCCTTTTCAGGGGTTAAAATCCCTGCATCCCTCACCCTGTCTTCAAGGGATGGGTTTTCATCATAGATAGTAACAAGCCTTTCAAATTCATTTGTAAGCCAATCCATTTCTGCCAGTATTTCTTCTTTAGCCTCTTTGCTTATGTCCACACTTGTTCCGCCGGGGATAATTCTGTCCATCATAAACCTGTGGCCAAAGAGTTTTAAGTTTGTGCGGAGGAGCCTTTCTTTGAGTATTGAGAATTGATACAAAAGAAATGCAAATGCAACATCATTGCATATTCCACCCAGATCTCCGAGGTGATTTGCTATGCGCTCCCTCTCCAGCATCAATGCCCTGAGCCACTCTGCCCGTTCCGGCAATACGCAAGGCTGTGGGCAACCGTGCTGTCTCCCGACACCCTGCCGGCCAGTCTTGTGCCATCTTTCCATGAAAGAGTTTCAAATCTCTTTTCTATGCCCTTGTGAACATAGCCTAATCTTTCCTCAAGGTTTAATATATCTTCTCCGACCGCCTGAAACCTGAAATGCCCGGGTTCAATGATGCCTGCATGAACAGGGCCGACAGGTATTTCATAAACCCCTTCGCCTTCTGCCTTTATGAACGGATATTCTCCTTTCACCCGCGGCATCGCTTTTGACGCATCAAATGTCTTTCTCAGCGGATAGGCATCCTCAGGCCAGTCCTCATGCTTTATCCACGGCCTGGGGTCAGGATGTCCTACAGGCACAACGCCCATGAGGCTTCTCATCTGCCGCTCAAACCGATACGCTGAAACGAACTTCTTTGTGAGGCTTAGGAATGTAGGGTCTTCAAGCGGGGCGTAGGTTTTGATAATCAGATATTCCGAATCCTTTGCATAGCAGGCATAAATTCCGAAACCCCTGCCGAGGGGAGATTCATCCGTTGCCCACTCTGCAACAAGCCGGGCATCAGCCGCTTTCATCACCTTTGCCACATTCACGAACCATTCCCTTGGAACATGATATGCCGGCACACCGGCAGGATATTGGTTTGTATCCTGTTTTGCGTCTCCACCGAAGGTGGAGGTTATTGTGTCGTTTAGGGTGGTCATATATCTAATTTGTAGGGTGGGCTATGCCCACCATTTTTCTATAATGCAATGTTAAGGTGGGCGCAGCCCACCCTACTTGGGTTATTCACCACCAATATCTTCCGTAAAATTTATTTTGCTCATACCCCACTCCATCGGATATACCCCTGTTTTTACATATCTGTGAAAGGTTGAATATACCCAATCTTTAGAAGATTTCACCAATCCATGTTTTACAGGATTATAATGTATATAATCGCAATGGACAGCAAAATCTTTTTCATCTCTTATCTGATGTTCCCAAAAACGTCTCTGCCATATTGTGCCTTCTCTATGCCGTTCCCGAGATTTTGTAGAGTGGGCTGTGCCCACCAAATTTTTTATCCTCTTGGTGAACTCTTTTTTGATTAACCCCCATCTCATGGAATAATTAACATCACCATCAGGTAATCTCCATATACAGTGCAGATGATCCGGCAGCAAGACCCATGCTTCAATTTTAAAAGGATGCGATAATCTGACCTCTTCAAGTACTTCTCTGAAAGCCTTTCTGCATACATCCAAGCAAAGAATAGGTTGTCTCTTATATGTTACTACGGTGAAAAAGTATGTGTTGCCGTCTCTTGCTCTTCTATAACGAGACATTTCTATCTCCGCATCGGTGTTGATGGTGGGCGCAGCCCACCCTACTATCGTCTCAGATGCCTTATCTCATCAGCCGTCATATCAAATTTCAGCTTTCCTTGTATAGCCATAATCTTTTCCATTTTCTTCTGTCTCAAATATTCTCCGATAGCTGTGATAATTGCGGAGTCTGTGCTTTTACACCCTGTTGCCTGCATCAACGCGAACATCATTTTCTTTTTTACCGAAATAGTCAATCGCATAATTCTTCTCACTTCAACAACCCCACTGCCGCATTAAACCACTCCGCTAGAAAATTCGGCATATATAAACCGATAATAAGTACTAAAAGCATGTGCAAAACAACCGGCACATTGGCGACTTTTAAAAACTGCTGGTTTGCAGGAATCTCACCGGCAATCATGGGCTGAACCCTTCTGAAAAGGGCTGCGAATGCCACGCCGAGCCCTATCAGGAGCAAAGGCGTCAGAAACGGCGCATTTTTAATTGTCGCAGTTAATATCAAAAACTCGCTGGCAAATACGCCGAATGGCGGCATCCCCGCAATTGCCATGACGCCGAACATCATACCCCATCCGACAAGGGGATTGCTTTTGATAAGCCCTTTGATTTTGCTCATCTCCTGCGTTCCGTTCATCTGGGATGCATGGCCCACGGTGAAAAATATGGCGGATTTTGTAAGGCTGTGAACCAGCATGTGCAGGAGCGCGCCGAATGTTGCAATCGGCCCGCCGAGCCCGAATGCAAATGTGGCGATGCCCATGTGCTCAATGG
The DNA here is from genome assembly GCA_016234985.1 of Deltaproteobacteria bacterium. GTDB lineage: Bacteria > Desulfobacterota > GWC2-55-46 > UBA9637 > UBA9637 > JACRNJ01. The sequence goes on along the minus strand of JACRNK010000192.1, from coordinate 239 downwards.
ATGAATATGCAAACATCCTTTTTATATCCTTCTGCCTTAAAAGGGAAAACGCTGCCACAAGAATAGATAAAAGTCCGAACCCCATCATTATATAACCTGCCTGATGCGTGCCTGTAGCGCCGTCAACAAGAACCTTGCACCTCACCAGCGCATAGAGCGCGATATTCAGAAGAAGCCCTGAAAGCACGGCAGATATGGGCGTCGGCCCTTCGCTGTGCGCATCAGGAAGCCAGTTATGG
>JACRNK010000203.1 GCA_016234985.1 Deltaproteobacteria bacterium | reverse complement strand
ATGAACTGCGCCACTGTCTCTGCTGTCTCGCCTGACTTTGTAATGACATTAAATATGGCTTTTTTGAGATTGACGGTATCCAGAAGAGATTTGAAGCTGTCCGGGTCTATGTTGTCGCAAAAGAAGATTTTGAGACCTTTCCTCTTTTCTCCAGGCAAAAGATTATGATACGGATGGCGCAGGGCATTGAATATCGCCTTTGCGCCCAGCGACGAGCCGCCTATGCCGAGCACAACAAGGGTGTCAAAACCGCCGGCCAATTCTTTTGAGAGCGATAAAACATCTTTAAGCAGTTTTTCGTCATACGGAAGGTTATAAAAACCGATATCTGTTTTTCGCCGCTCCTGAAGATTTTTGTGGATTTCAATGGCGCGGCTGGAAAATGCATCTATCTCCTCATGCCTGAACCCATGTTCAACGCCTATAACATCCGACATGCAATTGTTGAAATTAAGGGCAAACCGCATATATCAGACCTCCAATCCCGTTTAAATACACAACGGGACAAGTTTTATCTCTGTCCACGGCGCCGGTTTGCCTATGGCATAACCCTGCGCATAATCTACGCCGATTTTTTTCAGGAGTTTTATTATCTCCTCATTTTCCACAAACTCGGCAACGGTCTTTATTCCCATGCCTTTTGCCACATCAACTATAGCCTTGACAAAGAGCTTATCATTATTATTGTCCTCATGCAGCCTCTTTATAAATGAGCCGTCAATCTTGATATAGTCAACCCCCATCTCTCTTAAATATATAAACGAGGTAAAACCAACGCCGAAATCGTCTAAAGAAAAATGACAGCCGATAGCTTTCAGGGCCTTGATAAATTTGACAGCCTTGTCCATGTCGTGAATTGCCGCAGTTTCTGTTATCTCAAACATAAGATGAGCGGGGTCTGCCCCGGTTTCAATAATCTTGTCCCGCAGAAAAGAGAGAATATCTTCATCTCCTAAATCTTTTCCCGAAAGGTTCATTCCGAAAGACATGGAGCTCCCTTGACGGCTCATTGCAGCCTGAAGCCTCATGGTCTTTTCTATGATAACCCTGTCAATGGCGCCGATAAGCCCGAATATCTCCGCTGTATCTATGAATGCGCCGGGAAGAAGGATAGCCCCATCCTCGCCGCGCATCCTGGCAAGCGCCTCGCAGTGGTGGATTTTATTGTCTTTCAAATCAAGTATGGGCTGAAACCACGGAAGAAAGCGGTCTTGATTAAGCGCATTCTGTATAAGTTCCTTTTCCTTAAGCCTTGAATGTATCTTCTCCAGGTCATGGTCTTCAGGCTGGTAGAGATGGCATCTGTTCCGCCCGCTCGCCTTGGCGCGATACATTGCAATATCTGCGCGCGATAACAGTTCCCTTACCGCAGCGCCATGTTCAGGATAAAGCGCAATGCCGATGCTTGCGGTAAAACGGGTAGTAAGCGGCGTGAAATAAAGGCCTTCTATCCTCTTTCTCATAACCTCGGCAATATCCATTGCATCCTTTTCATTTACATCTGTTATAAAAACCGCAAATTCATCTCCGCCAAGGTGAGCTAATACGCTCTCCCTATGAACATCCTCCATACTGTTTTTCAGCAAGCCGGCTGCATGGCGCAGGAATTCATCCCCGATATTATGCCCGTATATCTCGTTAATGGATTTAAACTCATCTATATCAATCAAGAGCAGGGCGCTGACTTTGCCGCTGCCCTGGGCAGCCTGTATCCATTTATCCATAAGCTCCATAAACCGCACACGGTTATATAGGCCGGTCATTTCATCATAATGAGCAAGGTATTCCGCCCTCTCTTCAGCCTTCTTCTTTTCAGTGATGTCTTCCTGCATTGCAAGGAATTGGATAACCTCTCCTCTTTCATCCTTAATAGGAGCAATTTGAGCGGTAGCCCAGTAGTATTGGCCGTTCTTCTTCTTGTTTTTAAAGGTATATCTGTAGGTCTTGCCGGCGAGAATAGTGTTCCACAACTCCTCATATTGAGCCCTTGTAGTCTCGCCGGAGGCAAGTATCCGCGGATTCTGACCAATCGCCTCTTGCTTAGACCAGCCGGTTATCTGCTCAAACATGGGATTTACATATTCAATATTCCCCTTGATGTCCGTAAGAAATACAATGTTTATGCTCTGCTCAAGCGCAAACGCAAGTTTTTTAAGCTCCGTTGTTTTGCCCTCAATATCTCTGGCCATCTTATTAAATGATTCGGAAAGCT
>JACRNK010000202.1 GCA_016234985.1 Deltaproteobacteria bacterium | reverse complement strand
GATTATAGAGATAAGAAAGCTGATTAAAAACCTTGCAGGCCGGCGGACGGTAATCCTCTCAACCCACATACTTCCTGAAGTCAGCATGACCTGCCAGAGGGTTGTCATTATAAATGACGGCAGGGTGGTGGCAGTAGACACTCCACAAAACCTGACATCAAACATTCATGGTGCAAACCGTTTTTCAGTAAAGATTGACGGGCCGTCTCAACATGTCATAAAAGAACTTGAGACAATTCAAGGCGTTGAAAAAGTCATAAAGAGAGACGCTTCTGCCAGCGGGATTGGCGAATATATAGTTGAGGCGATAAAGGGAAGAGATATAAGAAAAGATATAGCTCCTTGTATTGTAAATAAAGGGTGGGCGCTCCTTGAGCTTAAGCCTCAGGAGATGAGCCTTGAAGATATATTTGTGAAGCTGGTGACAAAAGAATAGGAGATTTTCATGCGCAATTTTTATCTTATCTTTAAAAAGGAATTTAAATCATACTTTGCATCCCCTGTAGCGTATGTGGTCATTACAATGTTCCTGATACTTGCAGGATATTTTTTCTACAGCAGTTTTGCATTATTTTCCACCATAAGTTTTCAGGCGACAATAAACCCTATGCTGGCAAAACAGGTCGGCCTGCTAAATATAACCGAGAGTGTTGTCCGGCCGCTTTTCGGAAACATCAGCGTTATACTCCTTCTAATGGTGCCGCTTCTAACCATGAGGCTTTTTTCAGAGGAAAAGAAGTCCGGCACCATAGAGCTTCTTCTTACATATCCGGTTACCGACATGGAGGTGCTTCTGGGCAAGTTTTTTTCCTGCATGGCTGTGTTTATAATAATGATTGCGTTGACCGTCATATATCCTGTTTTGCTGATGGCATTTGGCCAGCCCGAGCCAGGCCCTCTGATAACCGGATATGTGGGCTTGCTTCTGGTTGGCGCAGCGTTTATAAGCCTTGGAGTATTTGCATCTTCTTTGACAGAAAATCAAATAATAGCCGCCACAGTAGCCTTTGGCCTGCTGCTGCTTTTCTGGATGATTGGTTTTTCCGCCTCTCTTGCAGGCCAGACCTTCGGGGACATCTTGTCATATATATCTTTGACAGCGCATCTGGAGGGTTTTGCCAAAGGCGTGATAGGCACGGAAGATATTGTTTATTATTTAATATTTATAAGTCTTTTTCTGTTTTTGACATTAAGGATACTTGAGTCAAAGAAGTGGAGAGGGTGAAAACAGTTTTGAGTTAGGAGTTCGGAGTTAGGAGTTAAAACAAATGAAAAGATTTATACCAATTCTTGGACTTTTACTGCTGGCAATCGGAGGGGTTTCCTATGCCATAGCAGGCGCAATGCAGACATATATGGCAGCCCTTATATGGGCAGGGCTTTTGTGTCTGTTATTTTTCTTTTATGTAAGTTTTTCAGATATAAAAAATATCCTGTCCGGAAGGTCTGCCAAGTACGGGGCGAACACTGCCCTTATGACAGGGGTATTTGTGGTCTTGCTTATCTTTACTGTATTCATGTCAACCAAATACAAGGCCAAATGGGATATGACAGCAACAAAGCGATATACGCTTTCCAATCAGACGCTGAAACTGTTGGGCTCTCTTAAAAAGGATATTGAGGCAGTTGCGTTTTACAGAGGCGATGAGAGGACAAGGCAGGCCATGCAGGACCTCTTGTCGGAATACAAGCATAATTCTCCCCGTTTTACTTATCAGTTTATAGACCCCGACAAAAACCCGGCGCTTGCCGCAAAATATAATGTGACATCCTACAGAACAACGCTCATAAGAAGCGGAAATAAAGAAGAGGTGGTCGGTTTTGAGAGCGAAGAAAAACTTACCAATGCCCTACTAAAGGTTTCCAGGGACGAGGTAAAAACCATCTATTTCCTGAAAGGTCATGGAGAAAACAATATACTTGATATGCAGAACAGCGGCTACAAGGCTGCAAAGGAGGCGGTTGAAAAGGAGAATTACCTTGTAAAAGAAGTTGTATTGTTAACTCTCGAAAAAGTTCCTGATGACGCCGCTGTGCTTGTGGTTAGCGGCCCTAAAAAAGAACTATTGCCTGATGAAATAAAAAAACTGACCGCATATATAAACCGCGGCGGCAAGGTGTTGTTCATGCTTGACCCTGGAACGGTTCCGCAGATTGTTGCATACCTGAAAGACTTTGGGTTTCAGGTAGGTGATGACATAATTATAGACAAGCTTTCCCAGGTCTTTGGCGCCAACTATCTGACGCCTGTTGTTACGGAATATGACAAAGACCATCCCATAACAAAAGAATTTAATGTGGCAAGCTTCTTCCCCCTCGCAAGGTCGGTTGATATAGAAAGCGACCCTGCCAAGGGCAGATACGATTTAGCTAAAACCGGCGATGCGAGCTGGGCAGAAACCAATAAAAAGGCCCTTGAAGAAGGGAAGGCTGAATACAACGAGGGGAAGGATAAAAAAGGGCCTGTTTCAATTGCCGCTGTTGCCGCGGTTGAGGTGGGAGAGGGTGAACACGGCGGGCACAATAAAGATGTTGAAGGCAAAAAGACATATGCCAAGCTGGTTGTATTAGGCGATTCGGATTTTGTAAATAATACCAATATAAATCTTGCAGGCAATAAGGACTTTTTCCTGAATACCGTAAACTGGCTTGCAGAAGAGGCTGACATGATTTCCATCAGAAAGAAAGAGCCCGATGCCACTCCGGTGGTGCTCACTGCCAGCCAGGGCAGGCTTATCTTCTGGCTGCCTGTGATTATAATACCGTCTCTTGTCCTCGTTACAGGCATAGGCATATTGACCCGCAGGAGGCAAAAAAAATAAGATGAGGTTTTTTAGAAAGACCGTGTTCTGGTTCATTGCGCTGGCTGTAATCGGCGGCTCATTTTATTTTATAGACAAGCAGGTTGAAGAAAAAAAGGTTGTAGAAGAAACAAAGAAAAAGCTCTTTCCGTTTGAGCCAAAAGATGTTGCAGAGTTTCAGATAATTAAGGGTAGTGACAATATAATTTTAAGAAAAGAAGGGGAGAGTTGGTTTGTTGAAAATCCTTTGAGGGCTGCTGCTGATAAAGAG
>JACRNK010000172.1 GCA_016234985.1 Deltaproteobacteria bacterium | reverse complement strand
GACAGGCAAATATACGGCCAAAGGGATATGTCCTTTTGGTTCTGCAATGTATGTTACCCCTCTTTCCGGGGCGCCTCAGGCAAACGATATTGTTACAGGTGAGAAAAGCGGCGCTTCAGGCGCTTTAGACAAGGTCTATTATAATGAGAGAGAAAATATTGCCGAGCTTGTTAAGTATATTCACACAAAATATCCGGATATGGAGATTGTGACAATTGACAAGGGGCTGGATATTGTAAGAAAATCCGGCCAATAAATAGATTGACTTAGATTTTATAAATGGGTATAAAAGATGAAATAAGCATATAGCATTAAAATCAGGAGGGTTGCCATGAACTCAAATGTTAGAAAAAGTTTTATTGTTCTGCTGGTTTTTATTTCAGCGCAAACATTTTTTTTGACGCTTTTTCCTATGCGCGCTGCCATTGCAGATGAATCTAAGAGTATCCGGGCTAATTACGAAAAGGTAAAAACCCTTAAAGAGCATGACAAGGACGTAAACGGGATTGCCTTCAGTCCTGACGGAAAGATAATGGCGACAGGCAGTTCTGATAAGACCGTAGTTTTATGGGATACCGGCGCATGGAAGGCGATTAAGACGCTTGAAGGGCATGGCAACGACGTTAGGGCGGTGGCCTTCAGCCCTGACGGCAAGATACTGGCAAGCGGCGATAAGGACAAGACGGTTTTTTTATGGGAGGTTGGCAGTTGGAAGCGGATTAATAAAATCAAGGCATACAATGATGTAAATTCATTGGCATTCAGCCCGGACGGCAAACTGCTTGCAATAGCCAGCGACGACAAAGCCGTTGCCTTATATGATATTGCGAACGACAAGGTCTCTGTAAAATTGAAGGAGCATAAAGATGATGTATACGCGGTAAGGTTCAGTCCTGATGGTTCCACGCTGGCTTCAGGGGGAAAGGATAACAGGGTAATACTTTGGGATCTATCCAAAGGCGAACCTATAAAGATAATGAAAAATCATTCCAACACTGTTGAAACGATAGCCTTCAGTCCTGACGGAAAGATTCTTGCCTCAGGAGCGAATGACAATACTATAAACCTATGGGACGCAAAGACAGGTGAAAACATAAACACATTGGAAAAACATTCGGATGGAGTCCGCTCCCTTGCCTTTAGCCCGGATGGCAAGGTATTGGCTTCGGTTGAAGGCAAGGTTGTTTTTGGGCCGTTTGGCATTCCTATTCGCGCCAGCAAGGATGTTGGCGGATGCAATATCATCTTCTGGAATCCGCAAACAGGAAAGATGATGGACACGCTTGCAACTACTTGCGATATTAACTATCTAACCTTCAATCCTGGCGGGGAATTTTTAATAACCGCAGGTGAAGCAGTTACCATTTTTAAGCGCCAATGATAATTTTCCTGTCCTGCTCTTCAGCCGTTTGAAATCCGCAACTCATTCAGACTATGAAAGACAATCATGTTTTAATAACAGGCCTTGGCGCAATATCGGCAGCAGGCATAAACCTTGCCGATACGTTGGATTCGTTTGAATGCGGAAAGAGAAATGCCAGCCCTGTGTCTCTGTTTGAAACCGCCCTTAAATATCCTGTCTTTGAGGTTAAAAAGGTTCCTGAAAAATTCCATTTAGAGGGGCAGAGGACATTAAGTCTTGCCCTTGCTGCTGTTGACGAGGCATTGAAACAGGCCTGTCTTGAAGATGACATATCAAAATACCGCATAGGCGTATGTATGGGAACGACAGTTGCAAGCCAGCTTAATGACCTTGATTTTTATAAATCATACCGCAGCATCGGGTCTGCGCCCATGACGGCTGTGGACAGATACCTCAAAGGAAACCTTGCTGAATTTATCTTGCGTAGAATAAAGGCCAAAGGCCCGGCATTTACAATCGTTAACGCCTGCTCTTCAGGGACGGATGCAATAGGGGTGGCCTTGTCGTGGTTGAATAACGGCTTGTGCGATATAGCCATTGCAGGAGGGGCGGATGAATTGAGCCGTATCCCGCTCTGCGGTTTTGCCTCCCTCGGCATAATGAATCCTGATTTATGCGCCCCTTTTGACAAAAGCCGGAAAGGTCTCAATCTTGGCGAAGGCGCAGGTGTTCTGGTAATTGAGACCAAAGATTCAACGCAAAAGAGGGGGATGCAATCAGACCTCTATGTCACAAGCTACGGCTCTGCCGCGGATGCCTATCACCTTACCGCTCCCCATCCCGAAGGCATTGGCTTGGAAGCAGCCATCAACAAGGCTTTGACGGATTCGGGCATTGGGCCTGAAAAAGTAAGTTTTGTCAATGCCCACGGCACAGGAACAACTGATAACGATATGGTTGAAGGAAATACTCTGAAAAAGATATTCGGGTCGCAACTGAAGATGCTCTCCACTAAGGGATTTACCGGCCATACATTGGGCGCTGCCGGCGGGTTGGAGGCTGTATTTACGGCTGCTGGATTAAGGCGCGGATGGATTCCGGCCAGCGCCGGCTTTGAAAATAAGGATGAGGCCATTGCCTTAGCCCCTGTAGCAGAGAAGACAATTGTTGACGGTCGCTATGCTGTTTCAACCTCGTTGGCCTTTGGCGGCAATAACGCAGCCATTGTTCTTGGAAGGGATTTAAACACATGAATATCAATGGAATAGGCATTATTTTTAACCGCGGCATGGGAATTGATTGTTATGAGAATGCTTTGAAGCAAGGATGGCAGATGCCGGCTTCGGTAGAATCGCTTCGCAGGAAAGATAAAAAATCTTTTGTATATCAGGTTGATTTAGAAACTATACCCGACAGGACTTTGCTAAAAAAGATGAGACGTGCTGACAAATTCAGCAAGATGGCGGTTCTGGCAGCAGCGGATGCGCTGAAAGGGAGCGGGATAGGAAACATCGACAGAAAGGGCATGGGCATCATTCTATCTACCGCATTCGGCGCACACGTGACTACATTTGATTTTCTTGACGGTATCCTTGATTACGGCGAAGCCGCTGTGTCTCCGACTACATTTTCAAATTCAGTCCATAATGCCGCAGCGTCTTACATATCTTCGTCTTTGGATATCAACGGCCCAACCCTGACCATAACCCGGTTTGATTTTCCTTTCCAGTACGCCCTGCAATTAGCTCAGATATGGCTTGACCAGGGGCGCTGCGAGTATGTGCTTGCAGGCGCGGTAGAGCAATACGGCGATGTGATGGGATATATTTATGACAAAAAACTGTCGCCTGCGCTTGACGGCAGGATAAGGCCGTTC
>JACRNK010000171.1 GCA_016234985.1 Deltaproteobacteria bacterium | reverse complement strand
AATCTTAATATTCAGAGAGTTAATATCAAAGAGTTGATATATACTGCCGCTGAAATAGCGCTGCCGAAAATAGAAGAAAAACAGATAGAATTAAAGGTTGCGGTTGATGTTGAGGCATTGGAAATTGAAGCGGATAAGGAACTGATAATCCATGTCTTTGCCAATCTCATTGCCAATGCCTTCAAATACACGTCGTCGGGCGGAATAGTCGAAGTAAAGGTTTTCAAAGATGCGAAAGGAGTTGTTGTTGAGGTAAAAGACACAGGAATCGGCATACCGCCTGAGGATACGCCGCATATCTTTGAGGAGTTTTTCAGGGCAGGCAATGTGCTTAAAACCACAAAAGGCACAGGCCTCGGCCTTGCGCTGGCAAAATATATTATAGAGAGGCACGGAGGCAATATCTTTTTGGAAAGCGAACTGGGAAAGGGGACGACTTTTAGATTTACAATACCCAAAAAGGAAAAGTAGACAGCCCGCTATTCCTTTGGCAGATATTTTCTTCCATGTATCATTGAAGAAAAAAGCCCGGTCTTTTCGCCTATCTCATGAACAATCAAGCCGCCTATATGCGCGATAAAAAAGAATATGATGAAAAAGAAGCCCAATTCATGAACCGCTTTAAGAATATCCTCTAAGGATTCTTTTGCCGCCTCACCCCACCCTCCAAAAAACAAAGAACCCGGGAAAAAATTAAATGCAAGGCCGGCAAGCATAAGGCCTGTAATAGCCTGGCTGATTAAAACAATAAAGAGCGGCATATAAAAAAGCGAGGCAAGCGGATTATGGCCGAGCGCAACAGGGGGTTTTGTCCTGAAACCGCTCAAATACCACTTAATGTTAGCGCCTATGGCCTGCCATTTTTCTTTTGTAAATGGAATTATATCCCGCCATTTTGCATATTCATTTCCGATAAACCCCCATATAATCCTCAAGACAAAGGTTGCAATAAAAAAATAACCTATTATGCCGTGCGTCTCTTTGAGAACCTCCCTGCCCTGTTTCGGCATGTTGAGTTCTTCTGTTATTTCAAAACTCAAGGCAAGGATTGCAAGGGTAATAATAAGAAGCGCATTCAACCAGTGCAGTATCCTTGTCTGCCAGTCCCAAATCTTTACCGCCTTGTAATCTTCCTGGTTTTCCATATTATTCCCCCCTGTCCCCTTTTTCCTGTTTTACCTTTTTGCCTTCTGAGGCAACCCCTGCCATATCGTTTTCAAGTTTTAACGGAATATTTACCGGATTCGCCCATTTTGCGGCGATATCGTATGTGTTAACGGCCTTCAATTTGCCGAACAACAAGTCAAACCTCTGCTCAAGTTCTTTTCCAATCGCATCTTTGGCAGACGCAGGCAGATTCCAGAATTTTTCTTTGAACGGGCCTAATCCCTTTTTTCTTGTCTTGTATATAAACTGCTCATCCGTCTCCCCTTCTTTTTTCTCCTTTGCCATGTTCTCATGCAGATATTTGTAAATCTCCTGCTTGAGATTTTCAGGAAGATATTTGCTGTCATAGAGCATATTCTGAAATCCTGTTGCCAGATGAACCTCTGCCGCGCCTCTTTTCTGAAACAGGTCAAAGGCGTCGTCGGGAAGCGTTGATGCGCCGTGCTGCACAACGCCTGCAAGACCATAAGCCTTGCGCGCCAGATTGGAAAGTTTTTCAATGGTGTCAAAATCCACCTTGACCTTTGCGATTGTGCCGTCCGGCAAAACAACGCCGCCGTGGCTTGTGCCGGTCTGGATGCTCATCTTGCTTATGCCCTTCATGTTGTTGCCCATTCTAACAAGGGTTGCAAGATAGTTGTCCATAAATACACTTAAATCCTCTTCAGTGGAATTCTTTCCGCCAACCTCGCCTATCTCGCCGCCGATGGATATGGTAATGCCGTCCGGCTCAATATCCCTTATAAATTCCGTAAGCTGCGCCGTAACCTCAAAATTAGGCCGTTGCTCATCCACAACATTCGGCTTGCTTAAATCCACGATAGTTGACGAATCAATATCTATATTGTAAAAACCGGCATTAACTGCCTTTGTTATCAAGTCTTTTAATCCGTTAATTTCTTTTTCCTTATCCTGCGCGTAACTTTTTGGGTTTATCTGGAAGTGGTCTCCCTGAATAAATAAAGGCCCTTTGTAACCCTCTCTCAATGCAGCGGCAATAATAACCGTTGCATATTCATAAGGGCTCTGGTCTGTATAACCCATCTCGCTTTTGGCTATCTCAAAGATAAATGCGCCTGCCTTATTTTTCAAGGCTGACCGGAATAATGCCCTTGCAGTATCATAGGCAAGGCCTCTAATATTCACAGCAGGCACTGTAAAGCCGCGGACATCTCCCCTCCCCATAGCCTCATAAAGCCCCTGAATTGACGCAGATTGTATGCCCATAGACGAAGCGGCAGATTTGATAATCCATCTGCAATTGGCCTTTATCTCTTTGTCGGAGTTAAATACAGCGTTATAGACAAGCCCGTCAACCGCCGCTCTCAGTCTCTTTTCATCCTGCACCGCTACTTTGTCTTTTTCTATTTTTATAATGCCTTTCAGGCAGTCGTGAATATCCGAAACTGATTTTTTAAACTCCATAGTCGAACCTCCTGTCAAATAGATATTTACTCTGTCGTCTTCTCCAAATCTTTCCTTATTTTTAATATCTTATCCCTAAGAACAAAGAGGTCTTCCTTAACAACCTTCCATGTTCGTTCCAGACTCACTCCAGAGTATTCATGTATAAGAATATCCCTCATTCCTGCGATTTTCTTCCAGGGTATGTCATGGTATTTATCTCTAAAATCTTGAGGAATATTTTTTACAGCCTCGCCTATAATTTCAAAACGTCTTAAAACTGCATCTTGAATCTGAGTATTTTTATAGAAATCTTTTTCAGTAATCTCCTTTGTATACTCTTCTATCCTTGCAATACATTCCGAAATATCCTCAATATACAGCCTCATGTCCCGCTTCATAGAATCATTACCTGTTCTTTTAAAATAGTTTCCTTAAGAAGAGGCTTGATAGTTTTGTATTCCACAAGATCTACTTTATTTTTCAATACCTCCTCAAGCTCTAACTTGAACCCCACAAAATCAAGCAGGCTGATATCCTTTCCAATTTCCACCAGGATATCAATATCACTGTCAGCTTTCATTTTTCCCCTGACACATGAACCAAACAGGCCTGCTCTTTTAACTTCATAACGTTGCAGGATTGGAAGAATCCTGTGTCTTATTTCTTCAATATAGCTTCTGAAACTATAACAGCCGCACCGCCTTTTTTCAAGGGTCTTTTTTATTGGACGCATAACACTTTTTATATAATCTTTCCGGCGAGACGCCAAGATAATAAAGGCTCAAAAAGAGCCAGTTTCTTAATGTTGTTCTTAAGACACCTTTCCTCTCCCACTGCCTTGGAGAGGTGATGACCTCCGCATCCAGCAAAACAACCCGACCTTGTTTTTTAAGCCTTCCCGTTAAGTCCACATCTTCCATCAAAGGAAGTCCTTTAAATCCGCCGACTTGCAGGAAAGCCTGTTTTTTGACAAATATAGCCTGGTCCCCGTAAACAAGCCCAAGGTATCTTGACCGAAGATTAACCATAGCTTCTATAATACGAAAAGGAAATCTCTTGGAGTCGATTCTAAGCCTAAACCCTCCCCCAACAACTTTAGCATCTTTTAGCGCCTCTGCAACTTTTTCCCTCCAGTCATCCGGAAGCCTTGTGTCTGCATGAAGAAAAAGGAATGTATCGCCTGTCGCAATTCTTGCCCCGTTATCCATCTGAGAGCCTCTTCCCTTCTCTGACAGGATAACCCTTTCTGTGAATTTTCCGGCTATTTTGATTGTGGAATCATTGCTTCCTGCATCCACAACAATAATCTCCGTGTCTTGGCCGATTGACTTTAAGGCGCCCTCAAGAGCGGATTCCTCATTCAAGGTCGGGATTACAACAGAGAAGATGGACATATTCACGCCTTTAAAACCTCATCTATCCACTTAAAATAATCCTTAAGACCTGCTTCTATGGGAAAGGCTATAATCTCAGGCGTTTCATAACTGTGGAGTTTCCTGACCCTATCCTTCAATTTTTTAAACAGAGCTGTCTTGCTTTTTACCAGCAGAAGAACCTCTTTTTCTTTGCAAAGCTTCCCCTTCCATTTAAAGATGGATTTTATCTCAGGGATGATATTGCAGCACGCTGCCAGCCCTTCTTTCACAAGTGTGCTGCCTATCTTTTCCCCTTCTTGCAAAGAGCTTGCGGTAATCAAAACAAGGATATATTTTTTCATAACAATCTCCTTAAAATGTTTTTGTTTTAAAGATGTTATACTATTTTATTCAACTCATTGCTTAATATGCCAAACTCCTCAAGGGTAAGCGTCTCCCCTCGCCTCTGCGGGTTTATGCCGGATAATTCAAGCGCGCTTCTGATTTGCAAAACAGGCAGTTTTAATGCCTTTAAGGCGTTAAACAGAGTCTTTCTCCTTTGCCCGAAAGAAGCCTTGACAACCTTTTTGAAAAAAGCAATATCATCCGTTTTAATCCTCGGCTCGTCAAGCATATCAAACCGCACAACAGACGAATACACCTTGGGTGCAGGATAAAAACAGGACGGCGGCACATCAAACTCAATCTGCACATCCGCAAGGAGTTGAACAAATACAGACAAGACACCATACTCTTTCGTATCCGGCTGAGAAACAATCCTCTGAGCCACCTCTTTTTGAAGCATAAGCAAAAGCGTGGAGAATACCTCCCTCTGCTCAAGGAGTTTAAATATAACGGGGGTTGAGATGTTATACGGAAGATTGGAAACCACCTTAAATTTTTTGCCGTATCCGGCTGAAAGCTCTGTATATGAAACCTTGAGCGCATCTTGACATATTATTTTTTTAAAATTATCCCTGCTGCCGAATTTTTTATCAAGAATATCTGCAAACCCCTTATCTATCTCTATTGCCACAACCTTTGCCCCTGTGTCCAACAGCCGCTCTGTCAGCATGCCGAGACCAGGGCCTATTTCTATTACCGTATCGTCTGCCGTCAATTCAAGCGCATCAACAATCTTTCCGGCAATCCGTTCATCTGTGAGGAAGTTTTGGCTGAATTTTTTTAAGGGAGAGAAGCCGTATGATTTGAGTAGAGAAGGGATGTTTTTCATTGGTTACATGCTTGGTATCGCATTCATATCAAACCCGCCCATCTTTCCCTTTTTTAAAAGCTGATACGCTGCCGCCGCAATCATGGCGCCGTTGTCGCTGCATAGGCTTGGTTCAGGGATAAAAAGTTTTATGCCGTTGTCATTGGATTTGATTTGCATTTTTTCCCTCAGCCTGCTGTTGCATGCAACACCGCCGGAAACAACCAGGCTGTCTATGTTATTAGCCTTACATGCTGAAACAGCCTTGTCTGTCAATACATCAACCACCGCCTCCTGAAAACTCGCAGCAAGGTCGTTTACCATCGTTGATTTTTCAAGGCTAAAGCCTTGAGTTACCTTGTAACTCAACCCTTCAGGGTTGAGTTTTCTCATCTCCTTAATATAGCTTAAAACCGCGGTTTTTATGCCGCTGAAGCTGAAATCAAGGGTATCCTTTGATATGTATGGCCGCGTAAATTCTATTTTAGACGAGTCCCCCTTTTTTGCAAGCCTGTCTATTACAGCGCCGCCCGGGTAGCCGAGACCCAGAAGTTTTGCAACCTTATCAAACGCCTCGCCTGCCGCATCGTCTCTGGTTTGCCCCAAAATCTCATAATCATCAAAATCCTTGAATTTGAAAATAGTAGTGTGGCCGCCGGAAACGACAAGGGCGATAAAAGGAAAGTTCGGAGTCGGGAGTTCGGAGTTCGGAGTATTTGCATTTACTCCTGACTCCTGACTCCTGACTTCTGACTTCCTTTCCAAGAACGCTGCCATGGGATGTGCCGTTATATGATTCACTCCGACAAAGGGTATGTCCTTTACATAGCTGACAGCCTTTGCAAATGAGAGGCCCACAAGTATGGAGCCGACTAATCCAGGCCCCTGTGTAACGCCAATGGCATCTATCTCATCCAATGTGATTTTTGCCTGATGTAATGCCTCTTCTACAACAGGGATAACCGTTTCCAGATGTCTTCTTGAGGCAAGCTCCGGCACAATGCCGCCGTATTTGTGATGTATCGCATCCTGAGATGACACAACATTTGAAAGGATATGCCTGCCGTCTTTTACCACAGCAGCAGCCATATCATCGCATGAGGATTCAATGCCCAAGATTAACATATCTCCCTCACTGCCCTTAAAAACTCCTCAATCTCCTTTGTGGTATTAAAATACCCGGGGCTTACCCGAACAGCGCCTGATGGGTATGTGCCGGCAGACTTATGCGCGTGAGGGGCGCAGTGAAGGCCGCATCTAAGCATAATGCCGAATTCATTATCTAATCTGTCCCCGATATCAGAAGGCTCTTTGCCCTCAATATTGAATGAAACAAGACATGTCCTTTTCTTTTCATCCAAAGGGCCAATAATCTGTATCCCATTTATTCTTTTCAAACCATCTAATATCTGCCTTATAAGCCCCTCTTCATGCCTCCTTATTTTTTCCACGCCTTGTTTCGACAAAAATTCAATGCCCGCGCCAAGCCCTCCTATACCGGGCGTGTTCATGGTGCATGATTCAAGCCTGTCAGGGATTTCCAGCATATCATTGTCCTCTGCGGTTCCGCCGTCAATTAGCGGCAGCGGTTCAATGCCTTGCTTCACATATAAAAGCACTGTGCCTTG
>JACRNK010000167.1 GCA_016234985.1 Deltaproteobacteria bacterium | reverse complement strand
CACTTTCACGCGATACGACTCGCCGTGGACCGTTATGATAAATTCGCTCGGCGCCAGATTTGCCATTAAAGGAGCCTGTTGCGCCTCTGCCTCTTTCGGCTCTTCAAGCGGCTCAGGCTCCAGCTTGCCGCTATCCCGCTGCTCAAAATATTCCAGCGCCACATTGGGAAACAGCGCATACGACAACACATCTTCAATGCTCTTTGCCCTGCCGCCAAGTTCACGAGTAAGTTTATCAAGCTCCGGCTCCAGCAGATCCGCAGGTCTGCAGGTAATGGGTTCTTCATCGCCTATTGCCTTTTTCTGAACTTTTTTGTCTACCTTGCCGGGCGGATTGCCGTAAAGACCTTTAAAATAATTTTTTGTCTCGCTGGTGATTACCTTGTATCTCTCGCCTGTAAGTATATTCAAGGTCGCCTGCGTGCCCACAACCTGGCTGGTTGGCGTGACAAGTGGCGGATAGCCCATGTCTTTTCTCACCCTCGGGATCTCCTCCAGAACATTATCCATCTTGTCAACGGCGTTCTGCTCCCTGAGCTGAACAGCAAGATTTGATATCATCCCTCCGGGTATCTGCACAACAAGGGTCTTTGTGTTGATGCCCGTGTATTCGCTTTCAAACCTTTTATATTTTTTGCGGAGTTTTCGGAAATATTCCGCGATTTCCGCAAGCATGGCGATGTCAAGCCCGGTGTCATACGGAGTATCTTTCAATGCCTCCACAAGGCTTTCCGTGGGAGGCTGGGCTGTGCCTGACGCAAGGGATGAGATGGCAGTGTCAATCATCTCCGCGCCTGCTTCTATCGCCTTCAAATAGCTCATGGCCGCAAGGCCGCTGGAATCGTGGGTATGTATGTGGATGGGGAGCTTTACTTTTTCCTTGAGCATCTTTACTAAATCATATGCGGCATATGGCGTAAGAAGCCCTGCCATATCCTTGATGCAGATTGTGTCAGCGCCCATATCCTCAAGCCTCTGCGCCATGTCCGCAAAACCTTTATGCGTATGCACAGGACTCGTGGTGTAGCATACACACGCCTCTACAATAGCCTTGTTTGATTTTACCGCCTTGACCGCTGCCTCCATATTTCTCATATCGTTCAGCGCGTCAAATATGCGGAATATATCCATGCCGTTTTTTACGGAACGTTCCACAAACTTTCTTACCACATCGTCCGAATAGTGGCGGTAGCCCACGAGGTTCTGTCCGCGAAGCAGCATCTGGAGTTTTGTCTTGGGCAAAGCCTTTCTTAAATCCCTGAGCCTCTGCCACGGGTCTTCCCTTAAAAAACGAAGGCATGTGTCAAATGTCGCGCCGCCCCATACCTCAAGGCTGTAATAGCCGACCTTGTCCAACTTTTCCGTTTTTGTTGGGCATTGTTTTCTCCGCTCCTTACTTAAATTCCCTGAGCAACCCCTTTACAGTTTCTGCAATCTTTAAAACAGTCTCTTTAGCCTTGAGAGCCTTTTCTTTCGTGTATTCTGTCGGCCAGTGAACAGGATAGCGGGTATCAATATAAAAATCGCTTAAGAAATCACATTCATCAAAGATGGATGATAGAGAAGATTCTTTTTTACTGCATATTTTTAACAAGCTAACCAGATTATGTATCTTTTCAAATTCCAGATCATAGGCAACTATAAAGGCTTTAAGGTATTTCTCGGCAGCTTGTTGAAAATGGAAACATATCTGGGCGTAGAAATTGCCCCCTTCTTTGAGATTGACGTCCGCAAAATGAAAATCTTCATCAGACTTGTTCAGCCATTCATTGACAATTTTTGGGTCAGCCATAAAGGACTTGCCCCTCTTTAAAAATTTTCCTTATAAAAGGATCGCCTAAAGAAAGTCTTTCTTTAACTTCATCAGGCTTATAGACTATGTAGTCAACAGGCGCATCGGTATCTATCAAATGGCGTAATTCCTTCATCCTGTCGGCGCCGTAATAGGGAACATTTTTCTTTACAATAAACAGGTCAATGTCATTTATCTCTTTATCCCCTTTTGCAGCGGAACCGAAAAGGATAACCTTTTCAGGTTTGTATTTTTCTATAATCTGTTTTTTTATAGCCTCAATTTCTTTGAAAATATGAGATTGTTCCATAAGAACCTCTTTCAAATATCAGAATCCATGATGCGCCGCAATAGCCGCGGATATGGCTGCTATCTTGTCAATCGGGTCTTCATATTCCGCGTAATCCAGCATATCCGGTTTTCTGTCTATATAACCGGTATCAAAATTGCCGCTTCTGAAATCAGGGTCGTTCATTATCTTTCTCAAAAACGGGATGGTGGTCTTGACTCCGCGGATGACAAACTCGTCAAGAGAGCGGTGCATCCTGCTGCATACCTCGTCCCAATCCATGCCGCGCACCACTAATTTCGCCACCATAGAGTCGTAATAATCAGGTATTATATAATCCTTGTATATTGCACCGTCTATTCTAACGCCGATGCCGCCCGGAGAATAATATGCCGTCACCCTTCCGCCGTTGGGACGGAAATTATTTTTGGGATCTTCCGCGCAGATGCGGCACTCCATTGCAAAACCACGTATGGTAATATCTTCCTGCTTAATGGTGAGCGGCTTGCCTGCCGCAATCTCTATCTGCTTTTTTACCAAGTCAATGCCCGTCACCTCTTCTGTTATCGTATGCTCAACCTGTATCCTCGTATTCATCTCAAGGAAATAAAAATTTCTCTTGTCATCAACGAGAAATTCCACCGT
>JACRNK010000166.1 GCA_016234985.1 Deltaproteobacteria bacterium | reverse complement strand
GAGATGGTTTTGAAGGCGGACTCACAACCAGAAAATATGTCTCTATGGCAAAGGTGAGCCGCGCCACCGCATTCCGTGAAATTGAACAACTCCTTCAATCAGGCATACTACGCAGGAGGCCTGGCGGCGGAAGGAGTGTAAACTATGAGATTGTGTTGCCGGATATAAAAAACTAAACGCAAAAAGCAGATAAAAAGAAAGGCCAAACTTTGATTGCAAACATATGATAATAAGATTTATAAATAAGCTTTTTGGAACATCCGGCATAAGGAAAAAACTCCTGATAGCTCTTATAGGTCTTGCTGTGCTGCCGTTCTCCGTGGCAGGTTTTTATGGGATATACTACTCTGTCGGGGCATTGGAAGATACCACCCTCCGCCATCTTGAATACGAACTCTCCTCCAAATCCGAAGATATAGAAAAATTTTTAAAAACCGTGCATCGGGATGCGCTTTTTTTAAGCCAGACTGTTGTTATGAGAGATATTGTGGATTCCCGGGACCCGAAAGAATTCAGCCGTTTAAGAAAGAGGCTGGAGCAGGTAATATTTATTATTTCCCAGACACGGCCGTATTATTACCAGATAAGGTATATTAATGCGAAGGGGCGCGAGATTGTCAGGGTGGATTCCGATGGAAAGACATCAACATCCATACCGTTTGATAAATTACAAGACAAGGGCGACAGATATTACTTCACAGAGGCCATGAAATATCCCAAAGGGTCTTGTTATGTCTCACCCATGGATCTCAATATAGAAAGGGGCGAGATAGAGTTTCCGCATAAACCTGTTGTCAGGATTGCAACCCCTGTCTTTGACAGCCTCGGCAATAAAAAGGGCATAGTCATAATCAATCTCTACTCGAGCTATTTAATTCAGCAGATGCAAAGGATGAACATTGCAAAGGGCGGCGTTACTTTTCTGGCAAACAGAGACAGGTTTTATCTATCCAATCTGAACAGCCAGACAATTGACAGCCGTCTCTTTAATCTTGGCTCTACCGCTGATCTGAGCAAGGACTACTCCAATGATGTGGTTAATAAAATCCTTTCCGGCAAACATGGCACCATTAAGGGTGATAGGGATATTATCTCTTATTTTCCCATCCTTACGGGCGATACAATATCCAATGAATTCTGGGTGCTTGCAATTGTGTATCCCAAAAAGGCAATATTCGCATCAGTTCTGAAACTTGAGATAGTATATGTGACCATTGGATTTTTTGCGCTCTGTGTAGCCTTTATAACAGGGACGTGGATGGCAAGGCGGTTTACCAAGCCGATCCTTGATCTTCACCAGGGAGTTGAGTGGATTGCGAACGGGGATTTTGAACATACGCTCAATATCAGGACAGGCGATGAAATTGAAGGGCTTGCCGATCACTTCAACAGAATGATACTGAGGCTTAAAGAGTATAGGGAAACCATTACGAACTGGAATGAGTCTTTGCAGGAGGATATAAGAAAAAAGACAGAAGAGAGGATGACAATGGAAAGGCAATTGTTCCATGCCGATAAACTTGTATCCCTTGGAGAATTGTCAGCCGGAATAGCGCACGAAATAGGAAATCCTCTTGCTGCCATAAAAACCGTAATTCAGGCTATGGACGAGGAAACGCCGTTTGTAGGCGAGCAGCGCAAATATATGAAAAGGATATTAAAAGAAGTGGATAGATTGGCTGCCTTTTTAAAGACCTTTTCTGCATTTGCCCATCCCAGCGTAAATCAGTCTGCAAAGTGCAGGGCGGATTGGGTGTTGAATGATGTTATATTTTTAGTGCGAAACGAGGCACAGAAGCATAATATAGAAATTGATTACACGACACACAAAGATACCCCTGAAGTGGTTATGGATGCAGACCAGCTAAAACAGATATTCATCAATCTGATTTTAAATGCGATACAGGCGATGCAGGAGGGAGGTAAGATATTTGTATCAATGGAAAATCTGGATGGCCCAGTTAGAAGTCCACATACAGAAAATAATGAAAATGACAACCAGCCTGGCGCCTTAGATAGGGAGACTTCTAACGGGGTAAAGATTTCAGTATCGGATACCGGCCCCGGCATACCGCAGGAAATTATAGGGAAGATATTTGATCCGTTTTTCACAACAAAACCGAGCGGCTCAGGCCTCGGCCTTTCCATTGTGCATAGGATTATAAAGGAGCATAACGGGGAGATTGAAGTAAAGAGTGAAATTGGAAGAGGAACAACATTTGATGTGATACTGCCGGTAACGGATACAGTTCGGAGTTAGGAGTTCGGAGTTAGTAGAATTTGTTTTTATCTTTTGCTCCGAACTACGAACTACCAACTCCGAACTGTTTTTATGGCACAGGTGTTGCATATGAAAAGTAATATAATGGAACCTGTACTTTTGATTGTAGAAGACGATGATGTCATAAGGAAGACCCTTTCCGAGGTGTTTTCAAAGAAGGGATTCAGGGTTTTGTCCGCTGACAAAGGCAAAGACGCCATTGAATTTGTCAAGGCCCATAAGGTGGATATAACGCTCCTGGAT
>JACRNK010000185.1 GCA_016234985.1 Deltaproteobacteria bacterium | reverse complement strand
CGCGTCTTTTACCTCGTCTAATTTAAACGGTTTTATTATTGCCTCTATCTTTTTCACCCGGTTATACCTCCAATGTTCAAGTTTCCAAAAATTAGCATACCGGCCTTGAGTTGTAAAGGATTTTTTCAGACTCTGCATACGAAACTGGAATCCCTTTTTTCAAATAAGAAATGCAATGTTTATGCCAAGATGGAATAGAGAAAAACCTTATAAAATACAAAGAGACCGGAGGAAATAATCTCTCTGAGGAGTTTATTGCAAAACTCGTCATTCCGGCAATCATTAAGCCGGAATCCAGAGGTTTTTTAAGACAAAGATACTGGATTCCGGCTAAAAACACGCCGGAATGACGAGTATTGTAGACTTTTGCAAGAGCCGCTGATGAGATTAAAATTTATGCAATTTAAAAGTTTTTTGCTTATAAAATCGGCAGCCTGTCAATAAGGTATTGCAAATTTGGTTTTATTTGTTTAAGCTATAGCCTGTTTTGACAAGGGGGAATGAGACATGAGAGCAAGGTTTTTGTTTTTAAATATTTTAACAGCCGTTATTCTGGCATTTGTCTTTTCAAGCCATGCCAGCGCGCAGACAAAGCTTGTCCCAGCAGGTTTTAAGCAGGGAGATGTATTCAAGACCAAATTAGACAACGGCATGACAGTCATCCTTGAGGAAGACCATTCAGCAAGGGTTGCGGCGTTTCAGATGTTTGTCCGGGTGGGCAGCGCGGATGAGGACGAAGTTAAAGAGGCAGGGATCGCCCATGTGTTTGAGCATATGCTTTTTAAAGGCACTGAAAAAAGAAAGGTCGGGCAGATCGCTGGAGAGGTTGAGGCCGCAGGCGGTTATATAAATGCATATACATCATACGACAATACAGTTTATCATCTGGCTGTTGCAAGCAGGTATTTTGACACAGGGCTTGATATAATCTCAGATGCAATACAGCATTCGTCATTTGACCCGGATGAGCTTAAAAAAGAGCTTGAGGTTGTGCTTGAGGAGCTCAGGATGGGCGAGGATGACCCGGGCAGAAAACTCTACAAAAATATCTTTGCCACTGCTTATACAACGCATCCGTATAAAAGGCCTGTCATAGGGTTTGCAGATATAGTAAAGACATTTACGCGTGAGCAGATTCTGAATTTCTTTAAAAAATGGTATGTCCCGAACAACATGGTTCTGGTAGTGGTTGGAGACTTTGATAAAAACAAGGCGCTGGATGCCGTAAAAACCAGTTTCAAGGATTTTAAATCAAGGCCGGAGCCTCACAAGGCGAGGCCATCAGAGCCTGTCCAAAAAGAGCTCAAAACCAGCATGGCAGGCGATGAGATAAAGGAAACCCATCTCGGCATGGCATTCCATATACCGGGGCTCAGCCATCCTGATACATATGCAATAGACGTCCTTGCGAATATCCTCGGCCAGGGAGAAAGCTCAAGGCTTTACCAGAGACTCAAACAAAAAGAGCAACTCGTCCACGGCATTTCGACCTATGCCATGACGCCGAAAGAGCCTGGGATATTTTTCGTAAATGCAAATCTTGAGGCAAAGAATGTAAAAAGGACGATAGAAGAGGTTATGAAAGAGATTTATAAAATTAGATACGAAGGGGCTTCTGCTGCGGAGCTGGATAAGGCAAAGCTCAATCTTGAAAGCGAATTTATATACGAGCGGGAAACAATGGAAGGAAGGGCGAGACAACTCGGCTATTTCGAGGTAACAGCAGGAGACATAGCCTATGAAAGAAAATATCTTGCAGGCATATCAAGGGTAACATCCGAGGACATAAAGCGCATAGTGAACAAGTATCTGAAACAAGAGAACATGACGGCAGCCCTCATACTGCCGAAGGCTGATAAAGACATTATCGGCAAAGATGACATTGCTTCTGCGGCAGAGGCCGCAAGGGTATCATTAAGCGCCGCATCAGAGCAGGAAGAAGCCAAAAAGGCGAATAATCTAAAAAGAGTTGAAGAGCCTGCAAAGATAAAGCTTAAAAACGGGATAACCCTTATTGTAAAGGAAGACCGCTCCCCTCGGAAATTTCACGGCAGCCATGCTAACCAAAGGCACGGAAAAAAGAAGGGCAATTGAGCTGGCAAAAGAGATAGAAGGCATGGCAGGGAGCGTAAACGGTTTTTCAGGCAAGAATTCCATGGGCATATCAGGAAAATTTTTAAGCAGATATTTTGATAACGGCATTGAGATTATTGCAGACTGCCTTCTGAACCCAACCTTTCCACAGGATGAACTGGAAAAGACAAAAAAAGAGATACTTGCAGACATAAAAAGACAGGAGGATTATCTGCCGGGCTATACATTTAAACTCTTTTACAAAACGCTTTATGAAAAACATCCGTATAGAATGCCTGTAATAGGAACTGAAAAAACTGTTTCGGGTTTTAAGAGAAAAGATTTGGCAGAGCATTATAAAAGGCTCATTGTGCCGCAGAACATGATTATATCCATTGCAGGAGACATAAGCAAAGATGCGGCTGTGGCAAAGATTGAGGAATTATTCGGCGGCTTCAAAAGAAAGGCCAAGCCCTTGGCAGACCTGCCCATAGACGACAGACAAAACCATATCAAAAAGACCGGCGATACAAAAGAAAAGCAGCAGACCCACATTGCGCTCGGGTTTCTCGGCGCAACCATTACCAGCGAGGCAAGATTTCCTCTGACTGTGCTGACCGAAATACTTTCCAGTCAGGGAGGCAGGCTTTTTGTGGAACTCCGCGATAAGGAGAGCCTTGCCTATGCCTTGAGCGCATTTTCAAGGGAAGGCGTTGAGCCGGGGGTTTTGGCTGTTTACATGGGAAGCGCGCCTGAAAAAAAGGATAAGGCAATAGAGGGGATATTAAGGGAGTTAAAAAAGGTTATTACGGAAAAAGTGACTGATGAAGAGTTAAAAAGGGCTAAGAGCGCGCTTATAGGCGGATATGAAATGGTGCTTCAGGAAAACATGGCGCAGGCAAC
>JACRNK010000184.1 GCA_016234985.1 Deltaproteobacteria bacterium | reverse complement strand
TGTATGTATAAAGGTCGTATAAAACATATCCATTTCATCGGAATTGGCGGCATCGGCATGAGCGGCATCGCAGAGGTGCTTTTAAACCTCGGCTATCATGTTACAGGCTCTGATGTAAAGGCATCGGATACTACCCGAAGATTGGAAGGCCTCGGCGCCAAAATATATATCGGGCACAGGCCTGAAAATATAAACGGCTCTGATGTGGTTGTCTATTCATCCGCTGTGAAAATGGATAACCCTGAAATTATTTCGGCAAAAGAAAAACTTGTGCCCGTTATCCCGCGCGCCGAGATGCTGGCCGAGCTTATGCGCATGAAATACGGCATAGCCATAGCAGGCAGCCACGGCAAGACCACAACCACTTCCATGATTGCAACCATACTGAGCGGGCACGGCATGGATCCTACGGTTGTTATCGGCGGCAAGCTCAACAGCATGGGAAGCAATGCCAGGCTTGGAAAGGGAGAGTTTCTTGTGGCAGAGGCGGATGAGAGCGACGGCAGTTTTTTAAAACTCTCCCCTACGATTGCAGTGGTTACCAATATTGACAGGGAGCATATGGATCATTATAGAGACATGGATGAGGTAAGAGACGCCTACCTTTCTTTTATAAATAAAATTCCGTTTTACGGCTGCGCAGTCCTTTGTCTGGACCACCCGAATATACAGGGGCTTATTCCAAAAGTTGCAAGGCGGCATATAACCTACGGTTTAACGGCGCAGGCGGATTTCAGCGCAAGAGACATAGAGGCAGCAGGGATGAAGACTTGCTTTGATGTATGGCATAGAGGCAAAAGTCTGGGAAGGGTTGCAATAAAAGCGCCAGGGGAACACAATGTTTATAATTCGCTGGCTGCCATTGCAACGGCGATGGAGCTGGATATAAGTTTTGAACAGGCAAAAGAAGCGATAGCTGATTTCAGCGGCGTGGAGCGCAGGTTTCAGATAAAGGGTGAATGTAACGGCGTTACCTTTGTTGACGACTACGGCCACCACCCTGCTGAAATAAGGGCTACGTTAAAGGCTGCAAAGGATGGATGGGGCAGCAGGATTGTGGCGGTTTTCCAGCCGCACCGTTATTCAAGGACAAAAGACCTTTTTCAGGAATTTTTATCCGCATTCAATGATGCGGACACCTTGATATTGACGGACATATATCCGGCCGGCGAGGAAAAGATTCAAGGCATTTCCTCCGAGTCTCTCTATAACGGCATAAAGGCATACGGCCACAGAAATGCGATTTATATCCCTGACAAAAAAGATGTGCCGGATTATTTAGACAAAAACATAAAACCCGGTGATATGGTTATAACACTGGGCGCCGGCAATATATGGCAGGTGGCTGAGGAGATGATGAAGAGGATTGTGGATTGAATCTTTGGTATGGGGGTTAGCCTCGGAGAGGCGATCTGTTTGTAGAACAAAATGTATAACCAAAAACAGAGCTCCGTAGGAGCGGCCTGTCCGCATAGAAATGCCTGTCTGCACACAACGCACAGATAGGTCGCTCCTATGGAGCTAAAGCATTTTTAAAATTTATTTCTACAAACAGTATGCTCCTACGGAGCAAGACGAGGAGAAACAAAAATGAAGATTGCGCAATCCGCAATCAGCGCCTTTAAAGGCCGCATGCTTTTTGATGTTCCCATGAAGGACTATACATCCTTCAGGATAGGCGGAAATGCCGATGTGATGGCCTTTCCCGTAAATGAAGATGACCTCATAGAAGTTATGCGATTTGCTGCCGGCAAGGGATTTCCTGTTTTTGTAATTGGCAGGGGAACGAATCTTCTTATCAGGGATAACGGCATTAGAGGTGTTGTTATAAATGTCTCTGAGGGTTTTAAAGAAACTATCTGGCTGGAAGATGATGCGGCAGTTGCCGGCAGCGGCGTTTTGCTCATTGAACTTGCCAGTCTTTGCAAGGATAAAGGGCTTTCAGGCCTTGAATTTGCAGCAGGCATTCCCGGGACAATCGGCGGCGCTGTTTTTATGAATGCAGGGGCTTACGGCAAAGAGATGAAGGATGTGGTGGAAAGGGTTGAGGCTGTTGATATGAACGGTCAAAAACATAGTTTTGACAATGCGGCCATGAAATTTTCTTACAGGGGATGCGCGCTGCCTGCAAATATGATTATTACTAAGGCGCATTTAAAATTTAAAAAAGATAACCCTGACGAGATAAAAAAGAGGATGAAGGAATTGAAAGAGAAGCGCAGGGCCACGCAGGCAATAAATCTGCCCAATGCCGGTTCTATCTTTAGAAACCCTGTAGAGGCGAACGGCCGTTCGCCTCTACCTTCAGCAGGCAAACTCATAGAAGAAGCGGGTTTAAAGGGAACGAAATGCGGCGATGCGCAAATTTCAGAGGTTCATGGAAATTATATAGTAAATCTCGGCAATGCCACTGCAATGGATGTCCTTGCCCTCGTGGCAATGGCACGGGATAAGGTTTTTAAAGCACAAGGCATTCTTTTGGAAACAGAGATAACGGTAGTGGGGGAGGATTAAAAAATTTCAAATTTCAAATTTCAAATTTCAAATTTAAAATCAATGAGGATAGGCGTTCTTATGGGCGGACTCTCAACGGAGCGGGAGATTTCGCTCAGAAGCGGCAGGGCGGTGTGTCAAGCCTTGATTTCCAAAGGCTATAATGCGGTCGCAATAGATGTGGGGAGAGATGTTGCAGAGAAGATTGCCAAAGAAAAAATAGATATTGCCTTCATTGCCCTTCATGGCAAATATGGCGAAGATGGCGCTATCCAGGGGTTGCTGGAGATAATCGGAATTCCATATACAGGGTCGGATATTTTGGCGAGCGCGCTAGCTATCAATAAAATTTTGGCGAAGAAGATATTTATGTTGAACAAGATTCCGACGCCGGAGTTTGCGATGGCCGGCGTAGGGGCGCACGGCCGTGCGCCCCTACAACCGCCGCTTATCGTAAAACCGAATTCGCAAGGTTCTACCATTGGCGTGACGGTGGTAAAAAATAAAACCGATTTCACAAAAGCTATAAAAAAGGCTTTGCAATATGACGATACTGTGCTGGCAGAAAGGCTTATAAAGGGGAGGGAGCTGACTGTCGGCATATTAAACAGCAAGGCGCTTCCGATTATTGAGGTAAGGCCAAAAAATAAAATTTATGACTTTAAGGCAAAATATACAAAAGGCATGACGGAATATATTGCCCCTGCTCCGCTTCCAAAGATGCTTGAGAAAAAGGTGGTCAATGTCGCCTTAAGGGCATTCAACAGCCTTGGGTGCCGTGGCAGCGCGCGGGTTGACATCATGCTTGACGAAAAAAACAGGCCGTATGTTCTTGAGGTGAACACTGTGCCAGGCATGACAGAGTTGAGCCTTCTTCCAAAGGCTGCTGCCTGCGCAGGTATAAGTTTTCCGGAATTGGCGGAAAAGATTTTGATTGGCGCAACTAAAGACAGGACAAAAGGAATTGTATGATGGACTTCAGGAAAAAACCAAGAAACATCCGAAGAAAAGAGCCTTTGCCAAGGAGAATATCGCGGACGCTTAAATCAAGAGGCGCTGTCCGCATT
>JACRNK010000183.1 GCA_016234985.1 Deltaproteobacteria bacterium | reverse complement strand
TACGCGTCTTACGCACGATCAAAGAAGATCTAGTCTGGACGAACGACTGGGATAATCCGTTTGCCTTCTCAGAGATGCTCAAGAAATGGATCAACGACTACAACACCGATTACGTCAAGGGTAGAATAAATTCCATAGTAAAGGCCTGAGATTATTCCATAGTAGTAGTCGTTTCTTTCTTTTTGGTTCTTTTTCTTTCTTTGTGAATACTGTGGATATTGTTGATAAGCAGGGAAGCGTTTCCAAATTGCCGTGATTTTCGAAGACCCATCTCAAAATACCTAATGGTTTGATATGGGTTGCGGCGAGATCGTGGCTGCAGGGTCAGCTGTGAGTGAATATTTTTAAGACAATGCGATAGTTATTGAAAAATATGCCTTCTGGCACCAAAGTATAGCCAGGAGGTGCTCAGATGATCGGAGTAGCGATGTTCACTACAATCAAGACGCTTTGGGAGAAGCATAGGAATAAATCGGTGATAGCCAAATTAACCGGCCATGACTGGAAGACCATTTCCAAAGTAGTAAGGCTTATAGAGTCCGGAGGCAAATGCCTTGAGAAAAAACCTCATCCTAAGCTCCTTGACCCTTATAAGGAGAGGATTGTCGAATGGCTTGAGAAGGAAGGCTTAAACGGCCTGAAGACCTTCGAAAGGCTGCGCTCGGAAGGGGTTAAAATCGGCTACACAACCGTCAAGACCTATCTGGCCGATATAAAGAAGCGGGAAGAGATATTCATCAGGATTCAAACCTTGCCCGGGGAAGAGGCCCAAGTAGACTTCGGATATGTAGGCCTGACTTTGGATAACAACACTAAGAAACGCAAGACCTGGGTTTTTAATATGCGCCTGTCTTATTCCAGGCTCGATTACTACGAGAAGGTCTACGACCAAAGGGTAGAGACATTTATCCAATGCCACATAAACGCCTTTGCCTACTTTGAAGGAGTCCCCGGAACAGTCAGGATCGATAACTTAAAAGCCGCGATATTAGATAGACCATACCTGCAATCAAAGAATACACGGGACTATCCGCAAAATCCCCAGAGAAGTATTTGAATCGGAAGAAAAGGCTAAGCTCAAGCCGCGTCCTATAGAAGAATTCAAGATGTCTACCGTAGGAAGCCGCAAGGTCTATCATGACTGCCATGTCTTTATCGATTACAGCTACTATTCTGTGCCGTTTGAATACATAGGAAAGGTTGTTGATATAGACATGTCAAAGGAACTGGTGCGGATATTCTACCAGACTAAAGAGATAGCCGTCCATCCGCGCCTGCAGGAAAGGGGAAAATTCTCAACCAACATAAACCACTACCCCAAGTATAAGAGATTCTCCGATACCGAATATCAGGAAAGATATCAGGCGAAAATGGCTGATATCGGGCCCTACGCTGAGCAGGTCTTCTTTGTGGTAATACAAAAACAGCCTCAAGACTGGTCCAGGACTGTTCAAGGAATATTATCCCTTACCGGAACTTACCCCAAAGAGATAATAGACCTGGCCTGTAAGAGGGCTATCGCCTTCGGGGTGCATCAATACCAGGTCATCAGGAGGATATGCCATAACGGCAGCTACAGCCTGCCGGTAGAATTTAACAACTTTGAGGAGATAAACGAAGATGAATACATTAAAGTCTAGATTAAGAGATTTTAAGTTGTCCGGGATATATAACTCGCTTGAGGAGAGACTCTCCTACGCCCATGAAAAGTCTTTATCGCACGTGGAGCTTCTGGAACTGCTCTTTGAGGACGAGACCAATAACCGTATCAATAACAGCTATAAAAAACGCTACGCCAAGGCAAAACTTACTTCTCATAAGACGCTGGAAGACTTTGATTTTTCCTTCCAGCCCTCTATTGACAAAAGGATAATCAACGACTGCGCGACCTGCAACTTCATCAGGGAGAAGAAAAATATCGTCTTTATCGGCAATCCCGGTACCGGAAAGACCCATCTTTCGATAGCTGTAGCTATACGGGCGCTAATGAAGGGGTTTAAGGTTTATTTTACCTCTGTGGCAGAGATGCTTCAGAATCTCAACGCTTCAAGGGCCGATAACAGCTATTACCAGAAAGTCTCCTTTTACCTGGCCCCTGAGCTGTTGATTCTGGATGAACTGGGCTTTAAGAAGCTTCCCGGTTACAGCGCTGATGATTTTTTTGAGGTAATCTCTAAAAGGTATGAGAAAGGCTCGCTTATTATCACTACAAACAAGGCCTTTGAGCAGTGGGGGGATATATTTGCCGATAATATCCTCGCCTCGGCCATTATAGACCGTATTGCGCATTATTCTACGGTTATCAAGATAAACGGTCCAAGCTACAGGGCTAAAAATCTCAGGAAGGAAGGGGGTGGTAAAGGGTAACCACTATGGAAAAAAGTCGGGCCTTTACTATGGAATTTTGGTTGACTTTGAGGCATTTCCAGCGAGGCAGAACCCTCACCGTAAAACCATTCAGTTTTTCTTCACCTTCAGCATCCTCTGTTATTATCAAGGCATTCTCAACTTTTAATTCTTTCATGGCCTTTTGAAGGCTTCTCAATTCACGGTTTTTAGTTTTTTCATCCTGCATATTCCAACAGACTTGAATTAAATTTGTTACATCCAAGCCATCCTTGATAACGAAATCAACTTCTCGATGTTGAACATCTTTCCAATAAAATAGCTCGATTCGTGGATTAAGTATCTGCTTGCGTTTTAGCGCGAGATAAACAATATTTTCCGCCAAACGGCCAATGTTTTCAGAAAATCTAAAACCCAGCGAATTACACAATCCCGTA
>JACRNK010000182.1 GCA_016234985.1 Deltaproteobacteria bacterium | reverse complement strand
GTTTAGAGGTCTTACAATCAAAGAGGGCGGGTATGCTGTTTTTAAGGCTGAATCCATAAAGGCAAGCCTTGCCCTTATTCCGCTTATATTTCATAAAGAATTTGAAGTTAAAAATCTGGTTATTACAGGAACAGATGTGTTTGTCAAAAGAGAGGCTGGCGGCGGGTTTAATATCATAAGGATTTTAAAAGAGACTTACATTCCCGTATCAATAAAAAAGGTAAGGATTAAAACAGGGAAAGCGCATTTTACAGATGAGTTTTTGCAAGGGGGGATAAAATATGAGGCCGTGAATATAGATGCGATGCTCATCCCAAAAGGGGCAGATGATTTCTCCTATTACGGGACGGCAAAGCTTCTTCCATCTACACGAATAAAATTTTCAGGTGAAACAAGAAACGGCGCAAAAGATTTTGAGGGGAAAGCTGATATTAAAGAGTTTGAAATTGAGCGGAGCTGGCCTTATCTCAGCGGCATTATTCCCGGAGAAACATGGGAGGGAGGCATTGACATATCGATAAACTATCAAATAACCGGACAATCAGTATCAATTAAAGGCAATGCCGCTTACAGCAATAAGTTGACAGCTTCGATACCATCCCTGTTTGATAAACCGGTATCTTCTTCACAAGGGGTTTTTGATATAGAGGTTGAGTCCAATTCGGATGTTCTAACTGTCTCCATTCCAAAGGCTCAAGTTTATTTCCCTGATTTTATAGCATTTGCCAATCTAAAACTTGAGAGCAGAAAAAAAAATAATAACGACAGGCTGGTTTTAAATCTGAATACCACGCGCATACCGCTGGTTTCTATAAAAGAACAATTCTTTACCTCCATCCTGCCGGACAGTTTTAAAAAGGAGATGAATTTGACCTCTTTTCGCCGCGGCCAGATAAAGATTTCCAATCTTCAGCTTGCGGGCAATGTCATGGATATTAAGAGGCTGGACTATTACAAAACTCCAGGCTCTCTGCTGGCGGCTGTAGAGATAAGTGATGCGGAGTTTACCCATAAAGATTTTAGCCGTGTATTTTCTATGATAGACGGCTCTATCAAGTGGAAAGATGGAAACTTGAACGTGTATGGAGTGAGTGGAAAATATGGCAAGACCGTTGTGGAAAAATTGGAGGGGGGTATAAATTTGCTTGTTGATGCGCCATTAGCACAGCTTAACGGCTATTGCATGGTGGATACAGGGGAGGCAGCGGATGAGCTGAAAAAACGGCTGGGCAAGTCCTCCCCCTTTATCCCCCTCTGGAGGGGGACAGGGGGAGGTTTTGCTGCAAATGGGATTGTTCCTTTATCTTTCAGATTGTCCGACGCATTAAACGATGAAACTGGTAAAGGGCTTGCGCTATCCATATCAACAGATGCCACATCTGCGGATATGAGCTACTTATCATGGATTAAAAAAGAAAAGGGTTTTGCCGCGGCTATTGCCGCGGATTTGCTGGTAAGGCGCGATAATATATCTATAGAAGCGGCAAAGATAAACTTTGGGAAGTCATGGTTTACTGTGAAAGGCTTGTTAAATTTCAATAGTAGCGACCTGTCGTATCAACTCAATATAACTGCGCCTAATATAAGACTTGACGACATTGACATGATTGTTCCGTATCTCAAAAGAGAGTTTCCATCCAAAGGCAGTTTGTCAGCGAGTTTAGACTTAGATAAAAAAGAGATGCAAAAAACTCCTGAGATAAGAGGGTCTCTATTTCTGCGAAACGGGGAATTTGAGACGAGGTTTCTGCCTAAA
Organism: Deltaproteobacteria bacterium; assembly: GCA_016234985.1. Lineage (GTDB taxonomy): Bacteria > Desulfobacterota > GWC2-55-46 > UBA9637 > UBA9637 > JACRNJ01. The sequence goes on along the minus strand of JACRNK010000182.1, from coordinate 3,695 downwards.
AGGGTGTATGATGCAAATCTGACTTCAAGTTTTTATGGAACTTCGGCAGCGATAACCGTGGATAGCATAAAAACAGGCAGTTCGATTTTGTCAGGCAGCATAGATATTCCGGATACAAAAACTGCGAATATAGATTTTAATCTTAACTCGCCTTATCTAAATGATGAAGATTTTTATAATCGTGAAACCGCAATGGAAGCCGTAACCATGCCATTTATCGGCAAGGGAAAGATTGCTGCAAAGCAAGCAAAGGTTATGGGATTTGACATAGAGTCATTGCAAACCGATGCCTTGTTGAAATCCGATGCTATCCTGCTTAAGGCAAAATTTGCAAGCAACAATGGCAATGTGGTGAGCAATTTTATATATTCAGGAGGAGACAGCGAAGATGCCTCTTTGTGGCGATTGAATGTTAATGCCTCTAATGTAGAAATAGAGCCGTTGTTGAAACAGGCAGGGGCAGAGGAAAAAACACTGACAGGAGACGCTGATATAAAAATAGAATTGTCCGCCAGAAGGGGAACAGAAACGCTTTCCAAGAGGATTGACGGGAAAGGCGAGGTTTATTCAAAGAATGGAAGATTGTGGAAGTTTGTTGTGCTGAGCAAAATCTTCTCAATTGTAAATATCATATCAATTGACGAACTCTTTAGAGACGGGCTTCCTTACAAGAGCGTTGCAGGGAATTTTATGGTCAAGAATGGAGTTATATCAACAGACAATCTTTTGCTTGACAGCAATTCCATGAGGATGTCTGCCATAGGAATAATTGATACGACGAATATGACTATTGACGCAAAATTGGGCTTGCACCCGTTTGTAAGTGTAGATAAAATCATAACAAATATTCCACTTGCAGGATGGATTATCGGCGGGAAAGAGAAAAGCGTTGTCAGCATGTATTATGAAATCAAAGGCCCTCTGAAAAATCCTGAGGTAGAGGCTATACCGATAAAGGCGCTTGGAGAAGGGGTTTGGGGGATATTCAAGAGGACTCTGAAATTACCGTTAGATATTGTTGAACCGTTAGTAAAATAGCTTAGCATAACGACTAATCTAAGTGGCGTGTAGTTTTTTAGCGCGTCCGCTTGAGCGCCTTGTTGGACGTGCAGTCTTTTGTGCAAGCTTGATTAGTGATAAGAGCGCAGCGTTAACCGCTTCTTCATTTGGGAAAACCTCAGAGACTTCCGGTTTCAGTACAATAATATTTGATGACTCACTCATACGTTTCACATACTTACCGCGCACCAAAGGCCCAGTGAAGTCTGAACGCTTATATTCAGCGCGCAATTCGTCTTTTTCTGTTTGTTTAACCTTCTTCATAAATCTTTTTCTCCCTTCTGCTCGCAATGCGAGCGCTTATGATTCTAATAGTCTCGCTTCGTTCAGTATGAGCAACCACTAACAACCTGCCACGCTCTGAAATACCAAAGGTAACGAATCTAAACTCATCAATTGAATGGTCAGGGTCTGCGCCTGATACAGCCATAGGGTCTCTCAGTGCGGTTGATGCTTCTTCAAAGGAAACCTTATGTTTTCGCAAGTTTGAGCTTGCTTTCTTAAAATCCCACTCAAATTGCATTCCTACCGCCCGTTTATCATTTGTGAATATTATATCAGAAAATGGCTAATTAATTGCATCTAAAACTTTAATCATCTCCTTTAAATAAATCTGTCCCCTTTTTTGCCCTTTTTTGCCAACGCTTCCCTTACATCATCTAACTTTTGAGCATCTTCAAGAGAAAGATATGGCGACCACCCGTCGCCGGTATCAAGAATTTCCACATCAACTTCTGCGACATAATTGCCTTCATGCACAAGCTTTGTATGATGTCTTTTTGTCATATTCGTCTCCTGGTAAAATTATCTGTCCACATTTATTCTATGGTTAGTAAAAATTATATAGGGCAAGTAAAGCGGCTGTCAAGCGTTTTTCAATGGAAGCATCGTCCATTGGACAACAGAAGTAATAATTTTTGGTTGTAAATTATGCTGCATTAGGTGTAATTTATGAACCTATGAGCCAATTCCCTTTCATAATCGGCACAGCCGGACATATTGACCACGGCAAGACCAGCCTTATAAAGGCGCTTACCGGAATGGATACCGACCGCCTGAAAGAAGAAAAGGAGCGCGGCATATCCATTGATTTGGGTTTTGCGTATCTTGATTTACCAGATGGCGCAAAGGCAGGGATTGTGGATGTTCCCGGGCATGAGAAATTTATAAGGAACATGCTGGCAGGGGCAACAGGCATTGACCTTGTTTTGTTTGTTGTCGCTGCTGACGACGGCATCATGCCCCAGACAAGAGAGCATCTGGATATTATGCGCTTGCTTGGAATAGGCAATGGCATATTTGTAATTACAAAGATGGATTTAGCTGATGAAAGCCGGGTAAGCAAGGTTATAGCAAATGTCAAAGAATTGATTAAAGATACCTGTCTCAAAGACTCTCCAATCGTTCCGGTTTCTGCGGCCACTGGATTCGGCATTGATAATCTTAAAAAACTTATATCAGAAAAGGCTAAAGATGTTTTACAGAGGCCGGAAGGCGGTTTTTTCCGGCTTCCTATTGACCGTTCATTTTCAATAAAGGGTTTTGGCACAGTCGTTACAGGAACCGTTGCCTCCGGCACGGCGCAAAAAAATGATGAGGCTGTTATAATTTCAAAAGATATGGATATACCAAGAAAGGTAAAGATACGGGGCATTCAGAGCTATTTTAAAGCAGAGGATGCAATTGCTGCCGGCCAAAGGGCGGCAATCAACTTGAGTGGCATATCTCATACAGAGATTAAAAGGGGCAATATGCTTGCCTCTGCTGACATGGATATGATTTTTGACGCTGCGTATGCGTCTTTTGAATTTCTACCGGCGATGAAAAGACCGATAAAGAATTACTTACCCCTTAAACTCCATCACATGACCGATGAAACCCTTGTAAAGGTTGTATTTGATGGCGCGAAAGAGGCTGCTCCCGGCGCTAAGGTATTTGGCCAGTTGAGATTAAAAGAGCCGATGGCTATGATGCGGGGAGACAGATTTATATTAAGGGATCCCTCTATCAATGCAACTGTTGGCGGGGGGAAGATACTCTTGCCTTGCATAAAAGAGAGAAGCCGATTTGAGAGGGCGCAATATCAGATTTTAGATAGTCAGGATTTGAGAAAGATTGTCGTATTGCTCCTCTCGGATTCTGAAACAGACAGCCATGCGGCAAGGCTCATGCTCAACCTTTCTGAAAACAAGTTTAAAGAGCTTCTCGACAACAATAACAAAGAGATTATTGCCCTCCCCCTGTCCCCCTCAATGAGGGGGATAAAGGGGGAGGGCAAACTGATGCTCATGGAAAATCTGAAAAAGATTGAACAGCGCATTATTGACCTCATAAATAAGTATCACTCCGATATGCCGGGCGACAGCGGGATTGATGAAAATCAGTTGCGCTCCGAAGCTTTGTTCGGAGCGCTCCGTATTGAAACATCGGAGCGCGCTCAATTGAGCTTTGTCAAGGCTGGCATTCTTCCGGCTATATTAGACAATTTAATAAGCTCAGGCAGGATAGTGAAGTCAGGGAATGTGGTTTATATGCCATCGCATAAGCCGAAGGCAAAGGGATTGGAAAAAGAGATAGAGGATGAGATTTTATCCCTGTTTTCCGGGGCAGGATTTAATCCAATTAAAAAAGAAGAT
>JACRNK010000181.1 GCA_016234985.1 Deltaproteobacteria bacterium | reverse complement strand
GACACCCCTGAGGTAAAACGGACAACCGAGCTTGTGCCGTTTAAAATAGTTGAAGCGTCAAACAGCGACGCATGGCTGGAAATCAAGGGAATGACCCTGTCTCCGCCTGAGATATCCGCCATAGTTCTCCGTCAGATGAAGGAGATAGCGGAGGATTATCTTGGAGAGACGGTGTCAGACGCCATTGTGACCGTCCCTGCGTACTTTAATGACAGCCAGAGGCAGGCAACAAAGGACGCAGGCCAGATAGCAGGGCTTAATGTCCTCAGGATTATAAACGAACCTACGGCAGCGGCGCTGGCCTACGGCCTTGATAAGAATAAAAGCGAGAAGGTTGCCGTGTTTGACCTGGGCGGAGGGACATTCGACATATCAATACTTGAATTGAATGAAGGCGTTTTTGAGGTTAAATCAACAAACGGCGATACATTTCTGGGCGGAGAGGATTTTGACCAGCGGGTAACGGATTTTCTTGTAGAGGAGTTTTTAAAAGAGAACGGCATTGATTTAACGCAGGACAAGATGGCGCTCCAGAGGCTCAAAGAGGCGTCGGAAAAGGCGAAATGCGAATTGTCGTCGGTCCTGGAAACAGAGATACACCTCCCTTTCATATCTGCCGACAGCGCAGGCCCGAAACATCTCAGGAAAAAGATAACCAGAAGCCAGTTGGAAAAAATGGTTGACGACCTCATTGAGAGGCTTGTAATGCCCTGTCACATCGCCTTGTCTGACGCAGGACTTGACTCAAAGGATATAGACGAGGTGCTCCTTGTGGGCGGAATGACAAGGATGCCGCAGGTGCAAAAAAAGGTTGAAGAGATATTCTCAAAACCTCCCAATAAAGGCGTGAACCCTGACGAGGTTGTCGCCATTGGCGCCGCCATACAGGGCGGCGTGCTTAAGGGCGAGGTAAAGGACATAATCCTCCTTGATGTCATACCGCTTTCCATCGGTCTTGAAACAAGAGGCGGGGTATTTACGAAATTGATACCGAGGAATACCACCATACCTACGAGGAAGAGCCAGATATTTTCCACTGCCACGGACAATCAAACAATGGTGGCTATACACATACTTCAGGGCGAAAGGGAGATGGCTCAGGACAATAAGTCTCTTGGCAGGTTTGAACTGGTTGACATCCCGCCTCAGCCAATGGGTGTTCCGCAGATAGAGGTGACATTTGACATAGACGCTAACGGCATACTTCATGTCTTTGCCAAAGATTTAGACACAGGCAAGGAGCAGTCAATAAAGATTACAGCCTCATCCGGCTTAAGCCGCGGAGATATAGATAAAATCATAAAGGACGCGGAGACACATCAGGAAGAGGATAAAATGCGGAAAGAGCTTATAGACGCCAGAAATACGGGCCACGGCCTTATATATACGACCGAAAAATTACTTTCTGAGGTTGTAGGCCGTATTAAAGAGGCAGATAGGCAGGTTGTGAGAGATGCATTGAAAATATTAAAAGATGCGATAGAAGGCTCAAACACGGCAGCTATAAAAGCGGCAACAGACAGGCTGTTTCAGGCATCAACAAAATTGACAGAAGGAATGTAGGTGAGGTTAAGAGGTTAAGTAATTTTGTTCATGGATAAAGAAAGCAAGAGAAGAATTAATGAAAAGAAATTTACGCATTGGGCTGAGTTATCTGACGGCGGCAGAAGATATTATCTTGAGGTCAAAGGAAAATACGGATGGAAGGCAAGATATATCAAAGAAGTGGATGCCAATGAGGAAACGGTAAAATTTTTTCAGGAAATATATGATGGCGATGGAAAGTTGAGGGAAATCCACGAAAAGTTTCCTTTTGATAAAGGCCATCGGAAAATCGGGGAGTAATGCCATGAAGGTATCAAAAAAAATGGTCGCAGATATGCTTATGCAATACCTGGACAGGAAAATTACCTTGTCTGATCTGGTGGATTGGGCGGAGGATATGATAAGAGAGGCTGATCTTGATCCGGAAGGTTTTGAAGTTATCAGGGATATCCTTGCTCACATGGGGCTTGCGGATGTCAGGGAGTTCGGCCTTGCATGGGATGATTGTTATGATTATATGCACAGGCTGGGATATGATGTGAAAATAGAATTGATGGAGATGGGGCAAGGATAGAGGGCACAATGGCACAAAAAGACTTTTACGAAATATTAGGCGTCAATAAGAATGCCTCTGATGAAGAAATAAAAAAGGCATACAGGCAGCTTGCCAACAAATATCACCCTGATAAAAACCCCGGCGATAAAATCCTTGAGGAGCATTTTAAAGAGATAAATGCCGCATACGAGGTTTTGAAAGACGCTGACAAGCGGGCGCAATACGACAGATTCGGGTATGCGGAGACAGGCGCCGGTTTTGGCCCTGGGGCCGGATTCGGGGTTGATTTTCAGGATTTATTCGGCGACGTGTTTGGGGATTTCTTTGGCGCAGGCAGAAGGCGCGCGCGTACGCACGGGGGGCAGCGCGGTGCGGATTTGAGATATGATATGGAGATTACCTTTGAAGAGGCGGCCTTTGGCGCAGAAAAGAAAATCAAAATCCCAAAAGCGACAAAATGCCCGAAATGCCACGGAAGCGGCGCAAAACCTGGAACATCTGCCACACAATGTCCGGCATGCCATGGAAGGGGGCAGGTCAGCTACCAGCAGGGGTTTTTCAGCATATCGCGTCCGTGCTCCACGTGCAGGGGCGAAGGGGCTGTAATAAAGTACACCTGCGCTGAATGCAGCGGCATGGGCAGGACAAAAGAAATAAAGAGCCTCAATGTCAAGGTTCCGCCCGGCGTTGAAACAGACACAAGGCTGAGACTTTCCGCTGAAGGAGAATCCGGCATCCACGGCGGGCCTTCCGGAGACCTTTATATAATCATAAGCGTCAAACCTCACCCCATATTTCAGAGACAAAATGACGATATAGTTTGCGAGGTGCCGATAGGCTTTCCTCAGGCTGCCATTGGCTGCGAAATAGATGTCCCGACGATTGAAGGGAATGTCAAGCTCAAGGTTCCGGCCGGAACCCAGTCAGGAAAGGTATTCAGGCTTAAGAACAAGGGCATAGCCTCGCTCCATACAGGCCGAAGGGGCGACCAGAATGTGATGATAAAGGTGGAAACCCCGGCAAGGCTTACGGACAGGCAAAAAGAGCTTCTGGAAGAATTTGCCAAAATAAGCGGAGAAGAGACGACCCCGCTGAAGAAAAATTTTCTGGAAAAGGTTAAGGAATTGTTCGGATGAAGAATAAGCCGGAAGTCAGAAGTCAGTTATCAGTTATCAGTTATCAGTTTAAAAAACTGTTCACTGTTTTTTGCTTACTGTTTGCTCACGCGGCCTTTGCGCTGGAAGCGCCATCTTCCGCCTCCTCTCAACCCATGTCCACGCCAAAGATTGGCGTCATCCTGCCTTTGAGCGGAAAATATGCCGCATTCGGCGAGCAGGCATTAAAGGGTGTATTGCTTGCAGCAGGCGTATTTGAAACAAAGGGGCAAGACAATATCCAAACCGGCAATGTGGAAGTAGTTGTAAAAGATACCAGAGACGACCCTGCTCTTTCGGCAAAGATTGTGGAAGAACTTGCTTTAAGCGAAAACGTTGTCGGCATAATAGGACCGCTTTTGAGCGTAACTGCGATGAGCGCTGCCGGAAAGGCGCAGGAATTAAAGACGCCGATAATTACGCTTTCGCAGAAAGAGGGACTTACCAATACCGGCGATTATGTGTTCAGGAATTTTTTATTGCCGTCTGAACAGGCAAAGGCTGTTGCCGGTTATGCCATAAACAAGTTAAACTATAAAAAGTTTGCCATACTTTACCCAAGCAGCCCATACGGAATAGAGCTTGCCAATCTCTTTAAAGAAGAGGTTAAGAAAAACAAGGGTGAAATAGCGGCTGAGGAGCAATACAAAGAGGGGCAGACATATTTTGGGAAAGAGATTACGAAATTATTTAAAATAAAGGAGACCGAAAAAAAGGAAGGCCGGAGAAAAATCAAAATATTTGAAACCACGGTAACAGCAGACGCCCTTTATATGCCTGACTATTTTGACACCATCGGCCTTATAGCCCCTCATCTCGCATATTATAATATCAAGGATGTTAAACTCCTTGGGTCAAATGGATGGAATTCCCCAAAACTTATTGAACTGGCAGGCAAATATGTGGAAGGCGCAGTCTTTGCAGACGGTTTTTTTGCGGACAGCAGAAGAGAGGCAGCCTTGCGGTTTGTGAATAATTTTAAGAGCCTTTATAATGCGGAACCCGGCATTATTGAGGCGCAGGCCTATGATGCGGTTAGAATGATGATGGAGGCCATTGCAAAAGGAAACACAGGAAAAGAAGATATACGGGCATCCCTTGCTAATCTAAAAGACTTTCCAGGCGCAACAGGCAATATTGCCTTTGATAGCAATAGAGAGGCCGTGAAGAATCTTTTTATGCTTGAGGTCAAAAACGGGAAGATAGTGGAGGTGAAGGATTAAATTTTTTATGCCAAAACTTACTCACATAGATAAACATGGCAAGGCAAGGATGGTTGATGTAACTGCCAAGAAAATAACAGCAAGGGAAGCGGTTGCAAAGGGGAACGTTTTCATGCGGCGCCGGACATTGCATGCAGTGTTGGCCAAGGAGATTAAAAAGGGCGATGTGCTTGTCGTTGCAAAGGTTGCCGGCATTATG
>JACRNK010000180.1 GCA_016234985.1 Deltaproteobacteria bacterium | reverse complement strand
GTCCAGGCTTTCTCGTATCTCTACCGGCAAGTGAATGCCTTCAAAATCCATTTCTGCCAAAAGCTCCATTAAAATATCAACCTTCTCCCTTGTGTGCAGCTTCTTATGGATGATAATCCGCTTTTCACCCTTCAGCACACAGGAGCCGCCTGATGTATTTACCTCGCCCTTTCTCAGGTCGTCATAAGAAACCTTGATTGAAAGTTTTTCCGCAGCCTCTTCAAGAAGAGGCAACATCATTTCATCCTTCACCCCGTTAGAAGCCTCCTTTCTCAGAGATAATCCCCGCCAAAAGCAAACTGTTCATTAACAATGAGCTTCTAACGGGGTTCATATAATCTAATTTTTACCCTAATCGCCTGAAAAATGCAATTGCATTTTTCTGCCTTGACAGAAAGGCGCGGCGGGGTTTACTATCCTTTTCATATGGAAAATTTTCCCTTGCTCAGGGATATCATCATCCTGATGGGCGTATCCATCCCTGTTATCTTCATCTTTCACAAGCTTGGATTGCCGACCATTGTTGGTTTTCTCGCCACAGGCGTGATTATAGGCCCGCATGGTTTTAAGCTGATTACGGAGGTCAGCACAGTGGAGCTTCTGGCCCAGGTTGGGGTGGTGATGCTGCTTTTTACCATCGGCCTTGAACTTTCATTTGCAAAGCTAAGAAATGTCGGCAGAGAGGCGGTCATCAGCGGCGGACTTCAAATCCTATTTACAACCGCCATTATCATTATTATTGCCAGGGTGTTTAAGCGGTCATTCCCGGAGGCTATGCTCTTCGGATTCATCATAGCCCAGAGCTCAACCGCCATCATACTCAAGATTTTAAGCGACAGGGGGGAGATAGATTCCTCTCATGGCAGGCTTTGCATGGGCATAGTCATTGTCCAGGACATTGCTGTCGTTCCTATGGTCATTTTGCTTCAGCATGTTGGAAAGGTTGAGGGCATAACCGCCTTTCTTGTCGCAAAAAGCATATTGACCGCCGACCTGGCTGTGGCTGCAATCCTTGCCGCCGCCTATATCCTTGTGCCGAGAATATTATATCAGGTTGTAAAATTACGAAACAGAGAGATATTCATCATAACCGCCTTATTTTTGTGCCTTGCCATCGCATGGTTGACATCAAGGATAGGCCTGTCTCTGGCTATCGGCGCATTTATTGCCGGGCTTGTAATATCGGAATCCGAATACAGCCACCAGATTGTAGCGGAGATGCTGCCTTTCAGGGATGTGTTTTCCAGCCTTTTTTTCATATCAATCGGAATGCTCCTTGAGGTTAATTATTTTCTGTCCAACTTATCGCATATCTTTCCCATGGCCTGCGCGATTATCGCGCTGAAGATATTAGTTGTTATCGGAATCGGCCAGATGCTCAGATACCCTTTCCGCCTTGCCGTCATTGTCGGCATCGGCCTTTCAAATATAGGCGAGTTTTCCTTTGTGCTTATGAAGGCAGGCGGGGAATACGGCATCCTTTCCAATGAGATGTATCAGACATTTATCGCCTCATCCATACTCACCATGCTTGCTGTCCCGCTCTTATTTGAAAAGAGCCAGGGGGTTGCCTTGCAGCTTGCGCATATATTAGGGGCAAAGGGAATCTCCTCTCTGGAATCTGCGCCAAAGGGTCTTTCCAACCATGTGATTATAGCCGGTTACGGTCTGAACGGACAAAATACAGCAAGTGTGTTAAAGTCAACAGGGATAGAATATATTATTCTGGACATGAATGCAGATAGAATCAGCAAGGCAAAAAAGGGGAAACATAAGGCGCTCTTCGGAGATATAAGCCATCCTGAAATTTTAAAAAAGGCGGGCATTAAACGCGCCAGGGTTATTGTATTTGCCGTTTCAGACCCTGTTGCAACAAGGATGGCGCTGAAGGCTGCAAAGGATCTAAACCCTTCCGTATATGCTATTACGAGAACCAGATACACAGGCGAGGTTGACACCTTATATAAACTCGGCGCAAATCAGGTCATATCCGAGGAGTTTGAGACATCGGTTGAGATATTCGCCAGGGTTTTGGGGGAATATCATATTCCCACAAATATCATACAGAACCAGATAGACATAATAAGGCATGAAGGTTATGCAATGCTCAGAGGCATGTCTCTGCCAAAGCAAAGGCTGATGGAGTTGTCCAGCATATTTGCAACAAGTATTACATCAACATTCCTTGTAACAGAAGATTCTTTGGCGGCAAACAAAACCCTCTCTGAATTGGATTTGAGAAAAAAAACAGGCGCTATTATTATCGCAGTTGTCAGGGGGAGCGCGGCATCTACCGCGTTGTCGGCGGATTTCAAAATACATGCAATGGATGTGCTGGTTCTGCTCGGCGGCCATGCGCAGATTGACAAGGCCATGGAGATGTTGAAAAAAACATGAAGGCATTCATAATCGCCGGAACCCACAGCGGCGTAGGAAAAACCACCATAACCCTCGGCCTCATGTCTGCCCTGAGGAAAAGAGGCGTGACCGTTCAGCCTTTCAAAGTTGGGCCTGACTATATTGATCCAAGCTATCATAAGGCGGTATGCGGAAGGCCGTCATATAATCTTGATACATGGATGATGGGGGTTGACGGGGTTAAGGATACATTTGCAAAAATAATGGCAAATGCGGAATGCATAACTTCCCCTGTCTCCCCCTCTTTCATAAAGAGGGGGATGGGGGGAGTTGCAGTAGGCGTTATTGAAGGTGTTATGGGGCTCTTTGACGGCAAGGATGGGAAAGATGAATATGGCAGCACAGCCCATGTCGCAAAGGTTTTAGGCATTCCTGTCATATTGGTTGTTGACGCCAGAAGCATGGCGAGGAGCGCCGGCGCATTGGTTTACGGTTATGAAAGGTTTGACCCAAAGGTAAAGATTGCCGCCATCATATTCAACAGGGTCGGCAGCGAGAGACATTTTAAAATGCTTAAACAAGCTGTGGAGACAAAGTGCAGGGCAAAGGTATTGGGCTATATCCCGCGGGATGAAGAAATTAGCTTGCCGGAGAGACACCTTGGGCTTGTAATGATGCAAGGGTCAAGGGGTAAAGGGCAAGCAAGGTTAAAAAAGATTGGGGAGTTGATAGAAAGGTCTGTGGATGTTGAGGGACTATTGAAAATAGATTCAAGGCTCAAGGTTCAAGATTCAAGATTTGAAATCGGAAATCGGAAATCGGAAATCGGAAATGTAAAAATTGCCGTTGCCCTTGACAATGCCTTCTGCTTCTACTATCAGGAAAATCTGGATATTTTAAAACAGCTTGGGGCAGAGATTGTTTTTTTCAGCCCTTTAAAGGAGAAGAGACTGCCTGATGATATAGATGGCATTTATCTCGGCGGAGGCTATCCTGAACTTTTTGCAAAAAAACTTGAAGCCAACAAAGCGCTCAGACAGCATATTAAAAACCTTGCAGAGAAAGGGCTTCCAATCTATGCTGAATGCGGCGGTCTTATGTATCTTGGAAAAAGTTTGAAGGATTTTAAAGGGGAAAAACATGACATGGTTGGAGTCTTTCCTTGGGTTTCAAGGATGCTTGAAAAAAGAAAAACTCTGGGCTACCGGGAAATAAAGGCAGCGGAAGACTGTCTGTTCCTGAAAAAAGGCCAAACAATGCGCGGCCACGAATATCATTATTCTGAGATAGATGAGCCGTCTCAAAAAATAAAAAGGGGTTACCGTATTACGCATAACCCCCCTTCACCCTCCTTTACTAAAGGGGGGCAGGGGGGGGTTGAGGGTTATCTCTACAAAAACACCCTTGCAAGCTATATCCATCTGCACTTTGCAAGCAATCCCAAATTTGCAGATGGGTTTGTGAAATTGTGCAGACGCAAAAAATCAGTTAACAAGTAACCATATGGAGGCTTAAAAAATGATAAAACACATCGTCATGTTCAGGCTCGAGGATTCTGCAGAAGGGCATAGTAAAGCTGAAAATACCAAGAAGCTTAAAACGATTTTGGAGTCATTAAAGAAAAAGATACCAGTGGTAAGGTGTCTTGAAGTGGGTATCAATATCGGAGCATCTGCAAGCGCATCTGACATTGTCTTATATTCCGAATTTGATGACATGCAGGCGCTGGAGGTTTACCGGGAGCATCCGGAACATAAGAAGGCAGTGGACTTTATTATGAAGGTATGCTCTGAAAAGCGGGTTGTTGACTATGAAGTATAAATCTCGATATAGGAAAGAATATTTATTATCTCTTCCCATTTTCCATTTAATCATCAAAAGGAGAACACTATGAATGCTGTCATTGAAGCGATTAAGAAAAGGCGGTCTGTGAGAGCTTATGATGCCAGGCCGATTCCCAGGGATATGCTGAACACGGTGATTGAGGCTGGAAATGAAGCGCCGTCCGCAATGAACAGCCAGCCGTGGAGGTTTGTGGTTGTCGAAGACAGCGAGGCGAAAAGGAAACTCCTTGGCGCAGCCTCACTCCTGCCCGCTTGCGTGCGAGAACATGATGCTCGCCGCGCATTCGCTGGGGCTCGGCAGTTGCTGGGTCGGTTTTGGCGCCATGGTGCTTGAAGACGCGGAAGTCAGAAATCTCCTTGAGTTAAAGGAAGACGAATCTATCTTTGGCCCTATCCTTCTTGGCTATGCAAAAGGAGAAACTGCGCGGCCTCCGAAGAGGGAGCCGAAGGTGAAATGGATTTAAAAGTATGGTCTTGCTGGCTCTATGTAAAAAGTCAAGATTAAAGACCTGACCCTGTTGTTTCTGTTGTTTGTTGCTGTTGTTCTGTTTTGTTCTGTTGAAAGAAGGCTCTTTATGAGATATTTCGAAATAGGAGGGGAATGATGGAACTAAAAGGAAGGTTGACCATGAAGAGGGAAGACGCGGGAAGGCTTCTTAAAGAACTCGGCGAGGAGTTGCTCAGGACAGGAAGGCTTACCTACCCCGCTGAGTTCGGAGAGGCCAGGTCTATCTCCACGCCGGAAAGTCTATGCGTGGAGATAGAATACAAAGAGAAAAGGGATAAGAAGAAGTTTGAGATAGAACTTGAGTGGTAGTGCGTAGGTTGGGTTGCGTTTTTCAACCCAACGATTTATTGCAATCAACTCCTAATCTTGTCGCCTGGGATTGATAATATAATGCTGCCTCAAACATTTCCTGTTCGGCTTCTGGAAGGAATACGACATGCATCATGCTAATTTTGAAAATGCCTCTTTAAAAACCTGATCAGCAGGTCTTGCCTTTACCTTGCCTTCTTTGTATTCCCTATACCGACGTTCTGCTTCCTCAATCCATAACCGCTCTGCCTCAGCATCTTCTCTGCCTTCTAAACTGCTGATAAGATGCTCTGCAAGAAGGGCTCGTTCAGGGGAAGATAGCTTAAGAGCCTTTTCCTCAATTTCTTGCACATTTGATAACATATGCATCACCTCCGATATTACTTTTAGTTATTCTACAATGGCATATACAGTTATGCAATATTTTTTTGTTTTGTAATCTCCCTTTGTTATAGTATCATCTGTATACACTTTTATATTAGAGAGGAGAATTTAATGTCAACACAGATTGAATCAGCAAGAAAAGACATCATCACAAAAGAGATTAAAGAGGTCGCAATATCAGAGGGCAAGCCGCCTGAATATATAAGGGATATGATTGCCTGCGGCCAGATGGTTATACCAAACAACACTAACCGCAAAGCCCGGCTGGTGGGCATCGGCAAGGGCTTGAGGACAAAGGTGAATGCATCTATCGGCACATCATCCGACATTGTTGATGTCCGGGCAGAGGTTGAAAAGGCGATTGCAGCGGAAAATGCAGGGGCAGATACGCTCATGGAACTTTCTGTTGGCGGAGATTTGGATGCAATAAGAAAAGAGGTTCTGGCTGCAACAAACCTGTCTGTAGTCAGCGTCCCGCTTTATCAGGCATTTGCAGAGGCAATCAAAAAATACCATGACCCGAACAAATTGACAGAGGAACTTCTCTTTGATGTTTTGGAAAGACAGTGCGCTGACGGCATTTCGTTTATGGCTGTGCATTGCGGCATAAACAGGCTTACCATAGAAAGGCTTAAAAAGCAGGGCTACCGCTACGGCGGACTTGTCTCGCGCGGCGGCTCGTATATGGTCGGCTGGATGCTCAAGAATAACAAGGAAAACCCCCTTTATGAAAAATTTGACAGGGTTGTTGAAATCTTAAAAAAGTATGACTGCGTATTAAGTTTGGGCAACGGCCTTCGCGCAGGCGCTGTGCATGACAGTTTGGACAGGGCGCAGGTTCAGGAGCTGCTTATAAACTGCGAGCTTGCAGAAATAGGGCAAAATATGGGCTGCCAGATGATGTGCGAAGGCCCGGGACATCTGCCGCTTGATGATATTGAGGCGAATGTAAAATTACAGAAAAGGATGAGCAGCGATGCGCCGTTTTATGTGCTTGGCCCGCTTACAACTGATATTGCCGCAGGCTACGACCATATCTCTGCCGCAATAGGCGCAGCGCAGGCCGCAAGATACGGCGCTGATTTAATATGCTATGTGACCCCGGCTGAACATCTGGCGCTTCCAAATAAAGAAGATGTTATTGAAGGCGTGCGCGCAGCGCGGATTGCCGCGCATGTGGGCGATATGGTAAAACTTGGGGCAAAGGATAGAGACATGGACATGGCAAAGGCGCGGAGGGATTTGCGGTGGGAAGACCAGCAGAGACTCGGTTTTTTTGGCGAGAAGGCGCAGGAAATCAGAAACAGCCGATACCCGGAAGAGCCTGACACATGCACCATGTGCGGGAGTTTTTGCGCGCTGGACAATGTAAACCAGTATTTTGAGAAAGATTTAAAACAAGGAAACAAGGCGTAATTTTTTATGGTTTTAGGCAGGTCAAGATGGTATTATTAAAAGCTAAAAAGGCCGGTAGGGGCGACCCGGCGGGTCGCCCCTACACATATCGTATAAATTTAGATTTCAGGAGGGAATAAATTGGCAAAGGAAGAAATAAATAAAGATGAATACGGCGCGGAATCCATAAAGGTTTTGGGCGGGCTTGATGCTGTGCGAAAGCGGCCTGCCATGTATATAGGTTCAACCGGCGTCGCAGGGCTGCACCACCTTGTATATGAGGTGGTTGACAACGCAATTGACGAGGCGCTGGCGGGTTTTTGCAAAAATGTGGAAGTCAAGATACATACCGACAACAGCGTTACGGTCATTGACGACGGCAGGGGCATTCCCACGGAGATGCACCAACAGAAGAAAAAGCCTGCTGTTGAAGTTGTGCTTACCGAGCTTCATGCAGGCGGAAAGTTTGAGAACAAGGCATACAGGGTGTCCGGCGGTTTGCACGGCGTGGGCGTTACGGTTGTAAACTTTCTTTCAGAATGGCTTGAGGTGGAGATAAAAAGAGACGGCAAGGTCTTTCAGCAGCGGTATGAAGGAGGCAAACCGGTTGAGCAGCTTAAAGTTGTCGGCAAGACGCAGAAGACAGGCACCCGGGTTACCTTTAAGCCTGATAAAAAAATATTTGAAACTTTAGATTTCAGCTTTGACACCCTTTCCCAGAGACTCAGAGAGCTGTCATTTTTAAACGCCGGAATCCGCATCCTCATAGAGGACGAGAGAAGCGATAAAAAACATGAGTTTCAGTATAAAGGCGGCATAACATCATTTGTAGAGCATCTTAACAAGAGCAAGACGGCTGTTCATCCAAAGATTATTTATATCTCCGGAGAAAAAGAAGGCATCCAGATGGAAATCGCCATGCAGTGGAACGATGGCTACAGCGAGAATATTTTTTCATATGCAAACAACATAAACACAACAGAGGGCGGAACGCACATGGTCGGTTTCAAATCCGCGCTGACCAGAACCATCAACAGTTACGCATCCAATACCAATCTGCTCAAAGATTTAAAAGAGGGGCTTCAGGGCGATGATATGCGCGAGGGGCTTGCAGCGGTTATAAGCGTGAAGCTTCCCAATCCGCAGTTTGAAGGCCAGACAAAGACGAAACTCGGTAACAGCGAGGTTGAGGGTTATGTAAAGACCATCGTAAATGAAAAGCTGGCCGCATTCCTTGAAGAAAATCCGTCGGTGGCGAAAAAGATAGTTGAAAAGGCCGCTGAGGGCGCGCGGGCGCGGGAGGCGGCAAAAAAGGCAAAGGAGCTCATCAGGCGAAAAGGCGCATTAGATGCATCATCGCTTCCGGGAAAACTTGCGGACTGTCAGGAATCAAATCCTGCCTTGAGCGAAATATTTATCGTTGAGGGAGATTCTGCAGGCGGCTCAGCAAAGCAGGGGAGGGACAGGAGATTTCAGGCGATTCTGCCGCTTAGGGGAAAGATTCTGAATGTGGAAAAGGCGCGGTTTGACAAGATGCTCTCCAATGAGGAGATAAGGACAGTGATAACCGCGCTTGGCTGCGGCATCGGCAAAGAGGATTTTGACCCTGCAAAACTCCGCTATCACAAGATTATCATCATGACCGATGCGGATGTGGATGGCTCGCACATAAGGACGCTTCTTTTGACATTTTTCTATAGGCAGATGACGCCTTTGGTTGAGGGCGGGTATCTTTATATTGCGCAGCCGCCGCTCTTTAAGGTGAAGAGAGGCAAGGCGGAGAAATACATAAAAGGCGAGACAGCGCTGGAAGATTTTATACTTGAGGCCGCAGTGGAAGGGCTTGCGCTTAAACCAAAAGGGGCAAAGACGGAAATAAAGGCGCAGCAACTCTTTAAAATGCTGAAAAGCGCGGCAAGATTTCAGGGCATAATAAAGCGGTTTACCAAGAGGAGAAAAGAGGGCGAGATAGCGGCTGCATTTGCAATGGAAGAGGGCTTCAGCGCAGATACGTTAAAAAACTCCAAGGCTGTAAACAATCTGATAGAGGATGTCAAAACCTATATCAAGACATTCCACCCGGATATTATGCCTATAGAATTTTCTACAGATAACGACGCAGAGCACGACTGCTTTACTATCAAGGGATTGTCAAAGAGAGACGGCGCCCAGGTGGAGACAGTTATTGACTGGGACATTTTACATTCTCCGGAATTTCAGGAGTTGAGGCAGATCGGCATGGAGCTAAAAAGCCTTGGAGAGCCGCCATTTATATTGAAGACGGATGGAGAAGGAGACGGGGCGGCGGCAAAGGTAAATACATTCAACGGGCTCATTAACCATGTATTGGAGCTTGGCAAAAAAGGCCTCTATATCCAGAGATACAAAGGATTAGGGGAGATGAACCCGGGACAGCTCTGGGAAACAACAATGGATGATGAGAAGAGAACGCTCCTTCAGGTAAAGGTTGAGGATGCTGTCGAGGCAGACGTCATATTTACAAAACTCATGGGCGATGAGGTTGAGCCCAGGAGAGAATTTATAGAGAGACATGCCTTGGAAGTTGCCTATCTGGATATATAACCAATATTATACAAATCCACGCGTTTTTCATGATTACATTCCCTGTTTTCTGGAGGGGCAGTGAAACTTATCAAGCACTTTGACCCATTTAAGATTCTCAAGGCGGCCTTGAAGAGAGGCGGCGATTTTGCGGATATCTATATGGAGGAGACTGTCAACACATCCATAGTCTGCGAGGAAAATAAGATTGAGAAGGTCATATCGGGAAGGGACAGGGGGTTGGGGCTTCGGGTCATCTTTGATTTCAAGACAGCTTATGCATATACAAACGATTTAACGGAAAAAGGGCTTCTGGAACTGGCGGATATTGTGAGCAAGGCTGTAAAACAAGGAAAGATAAAAGAGGATATTAGCCTTGTTAAAAAGGATATTGCTAATGGTTTTTCAATAAAAACTCCGCCTTCCAGCGTTGACCTTTTAAAAAAAGTTGAACTGGTGAAAAAGGCAAACTCCTTTGCAAGGGGCTTTGATAAAAGGATTGCTCAGGCAAAGGTGGTGTATGGAGACGGCTTCAGGCAAACAGCGGTTGTAAATTCCCTTGGTCAATGGGTTGAGGAAAACAGGACCGGCATTCTGTTTTTGACTCAGGCGGTTGCAAGGGAAGGCGAGGCTGTGCAAACAGGTTACGAGCCTATTGGCGGCGTTATGGGATTGGAGATATTTGAGGAAAACCCTCCTGAAAAGGTTGCTGAAGCAGCGGCGAAAAGGGCTATTCTCATGTTAAGGGCAAAAAAGGCAATCGGAGGCAAGATGCCTGTTGTCTTATCCAGCGAGGCAGGCGGCACAATGATTCACGAGGCCATCGGCCACGGCCTTGAGGCAGATCTGGCACAGCAGGGGCTTTCGGTATATTCGGGAAAGATCGGAGAAATTATCGCCTCTCCTTTGATAACCGTAATAGATGATGCAACCATTCCCTACAAGAGAGGTTCTTTCTTTTTTGACGATGAGGGAAGCCTGGGCCAAAAGACAATGCTTGTAGAAAAGGGAATTTTGAAAAATTATATGTATGACCGGCTCACAGCCATGAAGAATGGGGCTGTATCAACCGGAAACGGCAGGCGCGAATCCTACCACCACAGGCCAATACCAAGGATGACCAACACCATGATTG
>JACRNK010000174.1 GCA_016234985.1 Deltaproteobacteria bacterium | reverse complement strand
CGCCGGGGTGCCATCCTTGTTTTGCAAGCACAATAGCCATTTTCTTCTCTATCTCAAATTCTTCCCTCTCAATAATTTCTATGGCCTCTGATAAAATATTCTTCTCCAATTTCTGCCTGTCAATATTTTCCCTGTCCAATTCCTGCGCAATATCCATCGCCTCTTTATCATCATCTGTAATAAGGAGTCGGACGCCCATGCTCGCATTATCCAATCTTCCTGCCGCATTGATGCGCGGGGCAAGCTGAAATCCGACAGAGCCTGCTTTAACGGCGCCATTTAAACCGCTTATCTCCTTGAGCGCGCGTATGCCCGGTCTTTTCCCGGCAGTAAGTTCCTCCAATCCATACTTAACCAATATCCTGTTCTCATCAATAAGCGGCACCATATCGGCAATGGTGCCAAGGGCCACGATGTCGGTATAGCTTTTGAGATTCGGAATGCCGTTGGCAAAGCAGCCGTTTTCTTTTAATTTTGCCCTGATTGCAATTACGAGATTAAATGCAACCCCGACACCGGCAAGCTCTTTAAAAGGAAATGCGCAGCCATGCTGTTTGGGATTTAGTATGGCATAAGCGGGAGGCAACCCCCCCTGCCTCCCCTTTAGCAAAGGGGGAGAGAGGGGGGGTTCGTGGTGGTCTGTAATAATCACATCCAGCCCGATACTATTGGCAAACACAACCTCGTCAAAGTTTGTAATGCCGCAGTCGGTTGTAACAACAAGCCTTGTGCCGGAATCATACAGATTCTTAAGGCTCTGATTGTTAAGGCCATAGCCCTGCTTTAATCTTTCGGGGATGTAGTAATCAACCGAAGCGCCGGCTTCTCTGAAAAACAGGCAGAGCAGCGCGGTGCCTGTTGTTCCATCGACATCGTAATCGCCATAAACAGAAATCTTTTCCTTTTCCCTGATTGCCTTTACAATCCTTGCAACCGCCTTATCCATATCCTTCATCTTATACGGGTCGTGCAGGTTTTTCAGAGAAGGTGAGAGAAAAGAAAAGGCCTCCGACGGGCATCGGAGGCCCCTGTTTATCAAAAGCTGGGCAGTAAGAGGAGAGATTTTTAATTCCCTTCCCAAAATGCCCTGAAGCTCTATATCAGGAGAGCGCACTGTCCAACGTTTTTGCATTTTGTTTTGCGGCATTTTATCAGCAAACCCTTTTATAAGCCTGTCCCTGCAAGTTTTAAGCAGGGAGCAAGCGGATTCGGAGGCCCTATTCCGGCTTCAGCTTATACTTTCTTATCTTTCTATCCAGCCTTGGCCTGGTCAGGCCCAGGGCCCTGCATACCTCTCCCTTATTCCAGTTAAACATCTCAAGCGCACTGGCAATCGCATCCATTTCAACCTCATTTAACGGCTTTATTTTATATCCTTCCTTTCCCCTTGCCAATAACACAGCCCTTGTCAATATATTCTCAAGCTCTCTCACATTCCCTTTCCAGTTGTAGGATAAAAGAATATCCATAACCTGCGGGTCTATCTTTTTTATATGTCTGTGAAGGCTTTTATTGGCTTTGTTTAAAAACCATTCCACCAAAAGCGGTATATCCTCTTTCCTCTCCCGCAGAGACGGAAGGTCTATTGTAAAGACCTTTAATCTGTAATAAAGGTCTTCTCTGAAGAGATTCTCTCTGATAAGTTCGTTTAGGTTGCGGCTTGTCGCTGCTATGACCCGCACATCCACATTTATGCTCTTTTCTCCGCCTACACGTTCAAAAGTCCTTTCCTGAAGCACCCTTAATAGCTTTGTCTGAACAGCCAAGGGTATATCTCCTATCTCATCCAGAAATATCGTGCCTTCATTGGCAAGCTCAAATCTCCCTTTTTTAAGATAAGCTGCGCCTGTGAATGCGCCCTTTTCATGGCCAAAGAGCTCGCTTTCCAGAAGCGTTTCAACCATTGCAGTGCAGTTTACGGCGACAAATGGTTTGTCGCGCGCTTCACTGTGATAATGAACAGCCCTGGCAATCGCTTCCTTGCCTTGTCTGTAACTGCCCTTTTTACCGCTATCTCAAGTTCATCCATATTTATAGGTTTAGCTATATAGTCAAAGGCGCCTCCCTGCATGGCCTTTATTGTTGTCTCCATATCCTGATACCCTGTCATAAGTATTACATGGAGATCTTTGCAGCATTCTCTTGCCTTCTTCATAAGCTCTATCCCGTTTATATCAGGAAGCCTTATGTCTGAAAGCATAATATCCGGGCATTCCCTTGCGGCTATCTCCAGGGCATCGGTTCCATTAGATGCGGTTAAGACATCGTAACCCGACAGCTCCATATTTACCTTTAAAAAGTCAAGGATGTTAGGCTCATCGTCAACTATCAATATTGCGGCTTTGCCGGCCATTTATTTTCCTCCTTTAGGCAGTGAAAATGCAACCCCGTCTGCCATATCTTTGACCACATAGAAACCAATCCCCCAGCACCAAAGATTTTTAGCATAAGGGATGATATTAAGCAAATCATAAAGAGCTTATAATATTTTTGACTTACGGTAAACTAATAAATTTGTCCTGTTGGTTTTTGGGCTTGCAAATCAAAGAATAGTATGCTAAAAAATTAGACTAAAATTCACACACCATTGGATTGTTGCAGAGGTGTCCCTGTTGGGATTCTGCGGCGATGCGAAGATGGTGGAGGGGAAAAAACCAAAAAGGAGGAAGCAAAGCATGGCGTATTTAACAATGAAACAGCTTTTGGAGGCAGGGGTGCATTTTGGCCACCAGACAAAGAGGTGGGATCCAAAGATGAAGCCTTACATCTTTGGCGCAAGGAACGGCATCTATATCATAGACCTTCAGCAGACCGTAAAGATGTTCAAGGCAGCCTATGATTTTCTCAAGGGAGCCACAGCGGGCGGCAAAAAGGTT
>JACRNK010000173.1 GCA_016234985.1 Deltaproteobacteria bacterium | reverse complement strand
GCCCCGGCCTTCATTGCTCGGCAGAACTCCGTCGGTGATAAGGAATGTCACTGCGCGGCTGTGATCCGCAATTGCCCTGACAGACACATCATCTGTTTCTTGTGCGCCGTAATCTTTGCAGGAGAGTTCTTCCATGAAAGAGATAATGGGCGCAAAGAGGTCGCTGTCGTAATTGCTTTTTTTCCCCTGAATTACTGCGGAAAGTCTTTCCAGTCCCATGCCAGTGTCAATGCTCGGTTTGGGCAGACCCGTGAGCTTGCCTTTCGCATCTTTGTTGTATTGCATGAAGACCAGATTCCAGATTTCCAGAAACCGGTCGCAGTCGCAGCCCACGGCGCAAGACGGCCTGCCGCAGCCTACATCTTTGCCCTGATCAATCAGAATCTCTGAACATGGCCCGCACGGCCCCACATCGCCCATTGCCCAGAAATTATCTTTTTCTCCGAGCCGGACAATCCGTTCCTTTGCAACGCCGATCTTTTTTGCCCAGATATCCGCAGCCTCGTCATCCTCCTGAAACACCGTAACCCAAAGGTCTTTTGGGGCAATGCCCATCTCTTTGGTGATGAACTCCCATGCGAAGGCCGCGGCCTCTTGCTTGAAATAATCCCCGAAAGAAAAATTTCCCAACATCTCGAAAAAGGTGTGATGCCGCGCAGTGCGCCCCACATTTTCCAGATCATTGTGCTTGCCGCCTGCGCGCACACACTTCTGGCTGCTTGCCGCGCGCGTGTAATCCCTCTTTTCCTCGCCGAGGAAAGCGGATTTGAACTGCACCATGCCGGCATTGGTGAATAATAAAGTGGGGTCTCCTTTAGGTATAAGCGGAGAAGACGAGACTATGGTATGCCCATTTTTTTTGAAATATTCCAGAAATCTTTTTCTTATTTCATTGGCTTTCATCTATTTCTAACTCTCCCAAATATTCTTTCATCACAGAAACAATGATTGATGTTGTAAATCCCTTTGCCTGAAGATGCCGGAATGCCTTTTGTCTTTCCTGTCCCCATGCCCTCTTGCCCCCTTGCCCTTTGGTTTTAATCCATTTTTTAATGGCTATTTCCGCTGTATTAAATTCTGATGCGTCTCCATTGTCGGATATCCGTTTGATTATTTCTTCTGATATGCCTTTTTGTTTCAGGTCGTGGATTACCCTGTTTCTACCCCATAGCCGGGATTTTATCTTTGAGTCTGCCCGCTGTTTTGCAAATACCTCATCATTAAGATAGCCCAACTCCAGCAGGTAGTTTACGGTTTTTTTAATCGTGTCTGTGCCAATATCTTTTCCTTTGAGTTTTAGCTCAACCTCTCTTACGCTTCTCGGTGCGCGGGAGAGGTATTTCAGGGCGATGGTTTTGGCAGCAGAAAAGTTTTGTGGCATTTCTTTGACTCTTTGACACTTTTTAAAACCTTTCTATCTCTATTTTGGACTCTTCTTTTTTGCCTTGAGCCTCTTTAGGTTTTTCAAATTCCTTCCATCCTTCATCGCTGGTTCCGCTTACACCCTTCACCCTCAGGGCAAAGTCATCAGGATTGCTTGATTGCGCCAATGCCTCTTCGTAAGTAATAAAGCCTTTGTTCATAAGCGCCATGATGGACTGGTCAAAGGTCTGCATGCCGTAAGTTGTATGTCCTTTGGAAATGGCATCTGAAATCTCTTTAGTCTTTTCCTTATCCTCTATGCACTCCCTTATTCTGGCCGTAGATACCATTATTTCAGCCGCCGGCACTCTTCCTTTTCCGTCCTTGGTCGGGATAAGCCTCTGAGAGATAATCCCTTTTATAACACCGGCAAGCTGTATCCGTATCTGCTTTTGCTGATAAGGCGGAAACACGGCCACGATGCGGTTTATGGTTTCCATGGCGTCTATTGTGTGTAGCGTGGAGAAAACCAGATGGCCTGTCTCTGCGGCAGTGAGCGCTATCTCTACCGTTTCCATATCCCGCATCTCGCCCACCATTATAATATCAGGGTCCTGCCTGAGCGCGCCGCGGAGCGCCTCTGCAAAACTTCTGGTGTCAACTCCAAGCTCTCGTTGGTTTATTATAGATTTTTTATCCCTGTGTAAAAACTCAATAGGGTCTTCTACGGTTATAATATTGTAGGTGGAATGATTATTGATGTAATCTATCATGGAAGCGATGGTTGTGGATTTGCCGCTGCCGGTGACACCGGTTACAAGAACCAGGCCTCTTGCCTCGCCAACTATCTTTTCAAGCACCTTTGGGAGGTGAAGCTCGTCAATGGAATTGATAAGCATTGGTATAACCCTGAAGACTATCCCCGTTGCGCCCCTCTGCTGGAATATGTTTATCCTGAATCTTCCAAGACCAGGCACGCTGTAGGATGTGTCAACCTGGTGCGCTGTTTTAAAAGCCTCTTTTTGCTGGTCGTTCATAAGCCTCATGGCTATCTTGGCCACATCGTCAGGCGTAAGCCTTTCTTGGTTTTTTACAGGCGCCAGCGTTCCGTATATCCTTAATATCGGAGGCAGACCTGCCTTGAGATGCACATCAGACGCCTTTTCCTTAACCGCAGCATTTAACACATCATGCAGTTCCATTTTTAAACCTCCTTCTTTCCTTTTACGATGTTAGACAGTTTTACCTTTTCCTCCGCCTTTATCGGCAATGAGGTTTCTTTTTTAGCGGGATTTATCCCAAAGCGCTGCAATACCTTCTGTTCTATTGCAGAGGCTGTATCGCTGTGCTCTTTGAGATAAAGTCTGGCAGCCTCTCTGCCCTGGCCTATTCTGTCGCCATTATATGAAAACCATGCGCCGCTCTTTTCCACTATTGACGCCTGAACGCCAAGGTCAATAATATCGCCTTCTCTGGATATCCCTTCGTTATACAGGATATCCAATTCGGCGTCCTTGAACGGCGGCGCCAGCTTGTTTTTTACCACCTTTACCCTTGTCCTGTTTCCGATAACATCCTCACCTTGCTTAATGGCGCCTATCCTTCTTATATCCATTCTTATGGACGCATAAAACTTCAATGCGTTGCCTCCGGTAGTGGTCTCCGGATTTCCAAACATCACGCCTATCTTCTGTCTTATTTGATTTATAAATATCATACAGGTTTTTGATTTGCTTATGGTTGATGTGAGCTTTCTCAGCGCCTGGCTCATAAGCCGCGCCTGCAACCCCATGTGCGCATCCCCCATATCGCCTTCAAGCTCAGCGCGAGGCACAAGCGCTGCCACTGAATCTATAACCAGCACATCCACTGCGCCGCTCCGTATCAAGACCTCTGCAATTTCTAATGCCTGCTCTCCTGTGTCAGGCTGGGATAAAAGCAGCTCGTCAACCTTCACCCCGAGCTTTTTGGCATATCCCGTATCCAGCGCATGTTCTGCATCTATGAATGCGGCGACCCCGCCTTTTTTTTGCGCCTCGGCTATAATATGCAGGGTGAGGGTGGTTTTTCCTGAAGATTCAGGCCCGAATATCTCAACAACCCTGCCCCTTGGAACGCCGCCGACGCCCAGGGCTATATCAATTGCAGGCGAACCTGTGGAGATTGCAGGCACATCGGCTGCCACAGCAGCTTCGTTGCCAAGCCGCATTATGGAGCCTTTTCCGAATTGCTTTTCAATCTGGCCGATTGCCAGGTCAATCGCCTTTTCCTTATCTGTCGCCGTCATAGATGCCTCCTTTGTTTTAGGTTGTCAAAAAAATTTCTTAAACCGCTTTTGCTATCTTACATTTACTTAGTCTTTTATTGTGTACCGTAGCGTATTTTGTCTGCTCTTCTAAAAGTTGCATTTGGTTGGCTATGTTTTTCTTATCTTCAAGAATTTTATAATTGCTGGTGGTTCTATGTTTTCCAGTAAATTCTCCATTTTCTTTTCTCTGCTTGAATGTTTTTTGAACTATGTGCCTTTGTAGTTCTTCTTCAACAGCTTTCTTTTCAGAAAAAGCATTCTGTAATCTTTGGTTGGCGAACTTAATATATTCTTCTGAAATATCAATACCAATAAGTTTTTTATGAAGCAGCTTGGCAGCAACTAATGTTGTTCCGCTTCCGCAATACGGGTCTAATACAATTCCATCATTATCATTAAGTATAGAGATAATTATTCGTGTTGGCAATGTTACAGGAAATGGTGCTGGGTGTGAATTTTTTTTCCCGCTCTGTGGCGAAAAACGCCAAATTGAAGACAGCAAAGCGTGTTTTGATTCTAATTCTTTTCCAATCTTATTATTTTTAATTGGCTTATAAAGCCAATAAATTCTTTCATCTACTTGCCAGAACCGCCATCCTCTTATGTTTGCAGCTATCATTCTGTCCCAAATAATTTCTTGCCTCACTGTCCATTCTGTTTTTGTCAACCATTCCATAGGATGAATCATTCTTCCTCTTTCCCATCTTGTCTTATGGTTGTAAAAAAATGAACCACCTGTTTTGGTTATTCTAAAAATCTCATTTAGGATATTGATTTGCTCTTGCTGATATTCTTCTTCTGATTTTACATCTTTGTAAGAATCATATTTAACATTTTTAACCAACCACCCCTTATGCTTTTCTTGTTTGTTATAGGGTGGTGAAGTAATTCCCAAATCAATAAAATTGGAATCAAAAGTTTTTAAAACTTTTAAAGTATCACCTTGTATAATTTCGTTTAAATGCCTTTTCATTTTTTATCTCTTGTATTCAATTAAAAAGCTGTAAAAATTTTTGTTGAAATACTTTTTATTCTTTTCAATGGCTTTCTTGTTCAGATAAACAAACTTGATATTCGGATAATCTTTATAATGGCTAAAATTAAATGAAGCCATTCTGGTATATGTCCCTGTTACTCGTTTTTCAGGTAACTGCCTTTTCAATCTTTCATAAACAGACTTGAAAGGAAATTCTAAAATGTATTGCAGTTCACCATCTACAAATCCGCTTGAAAGAAGATTTAGATTTTCTTTGACGTCTTTTCTTAATCGTTCAATTGTATAATCATTAAAACCACCTTCACCATTTAATTTGGATTTGGTTTTCTTTTGGTCATAACCATCTGTTTGAATATTCTTTGGCTTGGCTTCACAAGAAATAGGCTTACCGCCAATTGCTGAGTTTTGCTTGTAACCATTATATCCTAACTTGTTTGGGTTATGTTGGTAACCAGCAATAGAAACGGTTACAAACTCTCGTAAGCTAGATGAATTTTTATCGTTAATATAAGCAGTCAACAAATCAGTCAGAATTGAAATCAAATTATCTTTTGACTTGCTCAATAACAACTCACTCAACGCATGATGAGGTCTTGTTGCGTAACAAATGACTATTTGGGTTAAATCTTGGTTCATAATATAAACTGTAGTTTTGCACCTTTTGTTATGTATTCGGATAATGCAAAATATTCCTCATGGCACCCTTTAATGATTTGATACGCTTCTTCAATCTCTCTATTTGTCATATAAAACCCTTTTTCTCGTTCCCAAGCTCCAGCTTGGGAATGCAGATGTCCCGGAAGCTCCTGCTTCAAAATCTTTTTTACGAAGCTGGAGCTTCAACAGCAATTGCGTTCCCAAGCAGAGCTTGGGAACGAGCATGATTCCTGTAATTTCATTCTGTTGGCCTCTAAATTTCACATAATATTTTGATTTAAACGCCTCTAACTCGTCTTTTATATGAAAGTAAGGTGAACCGCTTTTCATCTTGGTATCTATATTTCTTTCATG
>JACRNK010000165.1 GCA_016234985.1 Deltaproteobacteria bacterium | reverse complement strand
CCCTGACCGATACGTTCCGCGCCTTTATACAGCTCGTTTATAGGCCTGACAATCTTTCTGGCGGCATATACGCCGGTAAAAGACAGAAGGGCTATAAGAACAGCGCCGAATACAGATATCCTGATGAGTAGGGAATAGATAGGCGCATAAACCTCGCTTGGACTTTGTCTTATAAAAATATACCACTTGTTGCCGTCAAACCACCCCTTGTCTAAATCCAAAGTTGACTCTATAGGCGCATAACCTATAATAGAGTCGGTTCCGCCATGGGCGTCATCTTCTGCCACACCCCATCCCGGTTTGCCGCCTGACATGATATTGAGAAGCCCGGCGTTTATATGGTGGCTGCGAAGGGGAAAGATGGGGCACATGATGATTGTCCCTGATGAATCAACAAGATTTGCATGACCTGTGTTTTCTATCCTGACATTATTTATAACTTCAAGGAGCTTATCTACCTTGTATTTAATCATCGCTACGCCGATCGCCCTTCCCTTATCCATCACAGGCGCGGATATGCTCATAAGATGCACCCCTGATGTTTCATCTAACTTAAGATCGCCTATATATACCTTGCCCTTGCCGCCATTAAATGCATCGTGAAACCATCTTTCATCGCTGTAATTCTTTTTTAAAGCCTCTTTGACGCCGGCGATATAGTCTCCTTGCGCATTGACTATAATCAGGCTGTATATCTCTTTTTCCTCGCCATACTCTATAAAACGTTTAACATAATTATTTACTTCATCCCTCTCATATTCTTTATTCTTGATAACCTTTCTAATATCAGGAGAAATGGCGAATCTTTGAACATCGACCGCCTCTTTCTTGATTATCATGTCAATCTTGTTGGCGGTCTCTTTAGCCATCTCCTGAAAACCCGCGCCTATGGAGTTTCTGCGCGTAGTCGTGCCGTCAAGATAAGTAAGGTATAACCCGGCCATGAGAGGCAGAATGCCTACAACAAGTATTGAAACAACAACCCTTTTTCTTATTCCTCTTTTTATTGTCTTGTCTGCCATTGTCAAATACAGTTATCAGGAGTGGTTACAGGCCGCTCCTACGGAGCTATTTTCTCCATGCCGAATTTCTTATCTACAAACAGGTCGCCTCTACGAGGCGGCTGCGACTTTAGCCCCGTTAGGGGCGGTCTGTTTGTAGAACGAATTTGCAAAAACATATTTAGCTCCGTAGGAGCGGCCTGTTATCTTATCCATACAGACAATATGTTGTTACTATTATGAGACCCTTAATATCAGTTATTATTTTTTACTGTTCACTGATAACTGTTCACTGTTTTCCTTGCCCATAATTTTTGCACTTCTCCCACAAGGTCTTTCTGGATATTCCAAGCCTTTCAGCCGCAAGGGTTTTGTTCCCCTTTGTCTCTTCAATAGCCCTCAATATGTATTCTCTTTCAAATTCTCCCATTGCCTTTGTCAAAGATTCCGAGCAAGAAATTTTTATTGCGCTTTTAAGGCCTTCTTTATAAAAATTGCGGATATCCTCAGGCAGGTCTGCCGGTTTAATTTTCCTGCCGCTGCCAAGTATGACAGCCCTCTCAATTGCATGCTCCAACTCCCTGACATTGCCGGGGAAAGGATAATTAATCAGCATTTCTTCGGCTTCAGTGGAAATGCTGTCTATGGGTTTGTTATTCTTGACTGCGATTTTTTTCAGAAAACCATCGGCTATCAGGAGAATATCCTCTTTTCTTTCCCGAAGCGGCGGGATATGGACAGGAACCACATTCAAACGATAATAGAGATCCTCTCTGAAAGCGCCTTGTTTAACTTCATTTTTGAGGTCTCTTTGCGTTGCGCATATTATCCTGACATCAACACTCAAGGTCTCTGTGCCGCCGAGCCTTTCAAACTGCCTTTCCTGAAGCGCCCGGAGCAGCTTCACCTGAATCGCAGGAGATACTTCGCCAATCTCATCTAAAAATAAAGTGCCGCTGTGTGCCAGTTCAAATCTCCCCTTTTTCTGCTTTAATGCGCCGGTAAATGCGCCTTTCTCATATCCAAACAGTTCAGCCTCTAAAAGGCTTTCCGGCAAAGCGGCGCAGCTGACCTTTATAAACGGATTATCTTTTCTGGAGCTATTGTAATGCAAGGCGTTTGCAATCAATTCCTTGCCGGTTCCGCTCTCTCCTGTAATCAATACGGTGGATGCCGTGTCAGCCACAACCTTTACCTTTTCCAGGACTTCCTGCATCTTGCTGCTGCTCCCTACAACCCCTTCAATGGCATATTTTTCATCTATCTTCTCTCTCAGTTCGAGATTCTCATTTTCAAGCTTCCTGAGCTCCATCAGGCGTCTGACAATAATCAGCAGTTCGTCCATTGAAAAAGGTTTGGTAATATAATCATACGCCCCCTGTTTCATGGCCTCTACAGCCGTATCAACAGAACCATAAGCCGTTATCATGATAATCTTGCTCTTTGGAGAACATTTCAGAGCGGTCTTCAATATCTCCATGCCGTCCACTTCCGGCAGCTTCAGGTCTGTAATTATTACATCGTAATCGGCCTTGCCGATAAAATCCACGCCATCCCTGCCCGACTCCAATGCTTTGACATCATACCCTTCTGCAATCAGGGCGTCGGTAATGGATATCCTCATCAGCGGTTCGTCGTCAATTACAAGAATCTTGGGTTGATTTATCATAAAAGTCTCTTTAGTAAACCTTCGCCTTCATAATTTAAGGACACTCTGAAAAACTATCAAGTTTGTCATTGCGAGCAAAGCGAAGCAATCTCGCTTCTATATAAGTCAATATGTTAGAGATTGCTTCGTCGCAAAAATCGCTCCTCGCAATGACATTTACGGGTTTTTCAGAGT
>JACRNK010000106.1 GCA_016234985.1 Deltaproteobacteria bacterium | reverse complement strand
CGGCATCTTGTTTTATGTGAGATACCTCTTGTCTGATAGAGGCAATTGCCTCTAACCTATCCCCATATGCTTTAACAACATCATCTGTCAGTGTCCTTATATTATCTGCGTTTGTCATTTTAGTTTCCTCCTTTGTGTTTGATTAGACATGATGGGGACATCCTCCCCCTTTGTCCCCCTCCATGAGGGGGAGAGGGGGGAGGTGTCCCCAATGTCCCGCTCTCTTACCCCTTAAAGCGCTTAAGCTGCGGCTGCTTCGGTTGCCGTGAGACCAACTGCCTCGGCATACTTGAGGAAGGTCTCAACAGATGCGACAACAACTCTGGCCTCTATTGCCAGGAGCTCGATGCCCACAAGGGATACCCTTGCCCAGGCGTCTATGACCACGCCCTTGTCCAGTATCCGGTCGATAACCTCTACCAGACTGGATGATGCCATGCTTTTTTCTACTGCCATGATAATCACCTCCTTTCATTTGTATTTACGGATTTATATGAAAAGCAAATTCCATGCCATATATGGAGAGGATGGGATGGTTGGCTGTAAAGCGTGGGAAATAGCCGATTTGCAGGGATTGGTATTTTCTGAAGATATGCGGCAGCGCAAAAGATATATGGCATCTGCGCCATAACTATGGAATATATTCTATGGAATATATTCCTAACTAAGAAATTCTAAATTAGTTGTGGATATTCTATGGAATATATTCCTAACTAAGAAATTCTAAATTAGTTGTGGGCTATGCCCACCATTTCAGGGATTGCCGATATTTTTCGGTGGGCGCAGCCCACCCTGCTTGCTTATAAGGAACTAATACAAACGCATTATGTAATGTTACATCGGTTTTGGTAGGCGCAGGCTTTAGCCTGCGTATTTACGCAACCTAAAGGTTGCGGCTACCGGTATAATGTCTCAATATTTAATGCGTTTATCCTAAATCCGATAATTCTTAATTTTATAGTGGAGGGTCTTGTAATCTATGTTTAATAGTTTTGCCGCCTTGCTCTTATTCCCCTTTGTTATTTTAAGCGTATCCTGAATCACCGTTTTTTCTGCCTCTGCTGTTGCTTTACGGGAAACATCTTTCAAGGATAGGGCTGATATGCCTGCATCACACGGAAGGGCATCTTCCATGCTGCAAGCCATTGTTTTAAGAGATAGATGTTCTGGTCTGATGATATTATCTGATAGAAGCGCAGCCCTTCTGATAGTGTTCCTCAACTCCCTGACATTTCCCGGCCATGGATAATTGACAAGGCGTTCCATTGCCTCATCAGAGAATTTCAAGGATGTCTTTTTTAATTCCACGCCGGTCTCCCTGACAAATCTCTCTGCAAGAAAAATGACATCTTCCTTTCTCTCACGGAGGGGCGGCAGTGTTATACAAAACTCGTTCAGGCGGTGATAGAGGTCATTTTTAAACCTGCCGGCAGTTATCTCTCTATCTAACGGGAGATTAGACGCCGCAATAATCCTGACATCCACAGGGATTGGCATTTCGCTTCCTACAGCATGTATCCTTCTCTCTTCAATTGCGCGGAGGAATTTGTATTGGCTGGTCAGAGGGAGGTTGGATATTTCATCAAGAAAGATAGTGCCGTGATTGGCAAGATAGAAATAACCGTCTTTCCTCTGATGAGCGCCTGTAAATGCCCCCTTCTCATGGCCAAAGAGTTCGCTTTCTATAAGGGTCTCCGGAATTGCCCCGCAGTCAACAACCATAAACGGCTTATCATGCCTTTTGCTCTGTTTGTGGATGGCATTGGCAATCAATTCCTTGCCTGTCCCTGTCTCTCCCTCTATAAGAACCGTATAATTTGTCTTTGCCACCTGCTCAACCTTTTTAACCACAGACTCTACAGCATGGCTTCTGCCCATGAGTTCAAACAGGGTCTCCCTTTCATCAATTGACATTGTATATTCTCACCTCATGTCAGATATTCCACCTTTATATCCTCCGGCAATGTTTTATCCACCTTATGGGCAATGCCGATAAAAAGGATGCCTGTCTCCCCTTGTCCAAGGCTTTCGCTTATTCTTCTGCCTATATAGCCGTCCCGCTCCGAGAGAAGCAGAGAGCCTATCTCTCTATACTTTTCCAATCTCTCTTTGCCGTCTTCTATGCTTGTCTCTTTTACTATATCCTTTACATGATTATATTCCTTGATGAGGAGCTGCGGGTCTTCTGTTCCTATAATCTGCGCCCCCTTTTCTATTAAGTTAAGAAGGAGCTTATAATTAGCGCTCCCTTTTTCAGCCAGTTCCCTGACTATGTCCATTTCCTTGCCGCTCTTGGGCAAACCATCCTGAAACAACTTCACCTTTTTATAATCCAGATTTAATCTCTCTAATCTCCTCCCTATTTCATTCCAGAGTTCGTCTGCAACATTCAGATATTCCTTCCATTTATCCTCGCCGAATTTTGCGATATACTCCTCTTTGAGCCTGTCTGATAGAGAGCCCATGTCTATCTCGCCATGTATAATCGGTATGTATATAAGTCTTCGCATAATATTTAATAAACCATAGCAGACTTATTTTAGTTGTCAACCTGTCCTTTTGAACAGGTAATGCTTCTGTAGCCGTATGCCATGCGAGAATGCTTGCCAATTTTAAAATTTGGAATGTTTATCGGTTCTGTGATAATATTTGACTGTGTCGTTGACTACTTTGTTTGCCCCTTATATAATTGGCTTCAACTTTTTTATGAAAGAACCTTTTAAAATGGAGAGAACCGACTATGGCAAGATTATCGGTAAATGTAGATCATGTTGCAACAATAAGACAGGCAAGGGCCGCCAAAGAACCAGACCCTGTAACCGCAGCAAGCCTGGCAGAACTGGGCGGCGCAGACGGCATCACCATTCACCTGCGCGAAGACCGCAGGCATATTCAGGATAGGGATGCAATCATTTTAAGAAAAACTGTTAAGACAAAACTTAATCTTGAAATGGCTGCAACGCAGGAGATGCTGAAGATAGCACTGGAATTAAAGCCTGACATGGTTACGCTTGTCCCTGAAAAGAGGCAGGAGCTTACAACAGAGGGCGGTCTGGATGTCCGGGCGCACAAAGACCCTCTTAAAAAAATTATTGCAACATTTAAAGACGCCGGCATCAGAGTAAATCTGTTTATTGACCCGGAACCGGAGCAGGTAAAGGCAAGCCACAGGATAGATACAAACGGCATAGAAATACACACAGGAAAATATTGCGAGGCAAATGACAGGAATACTGATAGGGATAAAGAGCTTGAACGGATATATAACACAGCCCTCCTTGCGTCAAAACTCGGCATGGCTGTCCATGCAGGCCACGGCCTTGATTATTACAATGCAAAAAAAGCGGCGGAGATAAAAGAGATTGAAGAATTCGCCATCGGTTTCAGCATAATAGCGAGAAGTGTATTTGCAGGAATGGAACGGGCGGTCAGGGAGATGAAGGAATTGGTGAGATGATTTACGGCATCGGCATAGACATTGTGCATATCCCAAAATTTAAAAAAGCAGTGGAGCGATGGGGGAATAGATTTAAAAACAGAATCTTTACGCAAAACGAGTTGCTCTATTGCGAGAAAAGAAGATTTTCCGAACAGCACCTTGCAGTGCGCTTTGCTGCAAAAGAGGCCTTTCTGAAAGCCCTTGGCGAAAGAAAAAAGTTTAGCGAGATTGAGGTGGCAAATAATAGCGACGGCAAACCATGCATTAAAATTTCAGCTTGCAAACTCAGAACCTCTTTGACCCTTTCTCATGATGGTGAATATTGCATTGCGCAAGTAATACTGGAAACTGAAAGGGAGGCCGCTGAAGGTGTTAATCAACAGGCAATTTTGTGAAACTGCCGTATTGTTCAAAGTGTTTATCAAAGGCAAATGCCTTGTTTAATTTGAGGTGTTTCATAATGGAGAAGCTGGTGCAGTCTGTGAAACTGAAGTCTTTATCGGCATATTGCTTGAAGATGTGAAAGGCCATATCTTCTACGAATGGGCTAACTGTGCTTATTTCAATAATGCCGCTTTTTTTCAGATTTTCTCTGAAAATAACCGATACATTGTGCGACACCTTTGCCCGTAGGTAGTTTAT
Organism: Deltaproteobacteria bacterium; assembly: GCA_016234985.1. Taxonomy (GTDB): domain Bacteria; phylum Desulfobacterota; class GWC2-55-46; order UBA9637; family UBA9637; genus JACRNJ01. The sequence continues at coordinate 3,508 of JACRNK010000106.1, read as the reverse complement.
TGTCTCGCAGACAACAAAATTGGAGGTGATAAATCTTGCGCCTTTCTCCGCTGCATCTTTATAGAAAGTTTTGGCATCCTTATGATTTTTGTCATCCGCGTCTGTAAGCGCTATAAAGGCGCCGGTATCCACAAATATCTTCATTTCTCTTTTCCGTATAGGTAGTGGTCGTGCTTTGTTGAACCGTCTTTTATGCCCGACCTTGCAGCCCCGATAATATTTTCAAAAGGGTCTTTTGCATATTTTGCGGGTAAAATATTGGAGCTGAGGAACATCTCTATTGCATCCCGTATAAGCCGGTTTACGCTCTTCTTTTCCTCTATAGCCTTATATTTGAGCTCTTTCAGGATTTCTTCAGGAAGCCTGACATTTGTTGCGATATTTGTGGACATGGTTAATCCCTCCGTTGATTTAATGATATCATAGTACCATGGTATAGTTTTGTCAAGGCCAAATACTACCTAACCTCCATGTCCTCCGCCCACTCCACAACTTCACTGCTAACAACTTCCCGTTTGCCCATGAGGTAGCCGTGCCACTTGTAAACTGAATCCGCAACTGTGACGAGTGCAAGCGCGGCCATCATGGCAACCAGCGCAGCGTCCAATTGGAAGGTGAAGACATCGGCCGGGGTTGCGGCCTTTCCTGCCTTGTCCGAGAATATCCAAAAGAGTTTCCACGCAGCAGTGAACGTTGTGATGAACATAAAGAGCATGGGGAGCAATGTTACCCATACATATTTGAGCCTTCCCATTTTTATAATGACCGTGGTGCCTACACAGAAGGCAAGGGCTGCAAGCAGTTGATTGGCCACGCCGAACATCGGCCAGATAGTTGAGACGCTTCCCGAAGAGATGAGATATGCCCATGCGCCGACAACCATAAGGCTGGTGAAAATTGCGCCCGGCATCCAGTTGGTTTTTGCCAGCGGTTTATATGCGTATCCGCCGAGCTCCTGCAAGATGAACCTTGCAACGCGCGTGCCTGCGTCAACCGTGGTGAGGATAAAAAGCGCCTCGAACATGAGCGCAAAATTATACCAGTAGGGCATAAGCCCTTTCATGCCCGGAAGGCTTGAAAATATTGAGGCCATGCCCACGGCCAGAGAAACTGCTCCGCCCGGTCTGCTCGCCACATCCACGCCGACCATAGAAGAAAGTTCCTGAATCCTGCTCACCGGAAATCCGAGCTGCGCTAATTGTTCAAATGATAATTTCGTATTGATGGCAAAGTAGTCGCCCGGCATGAGAATCGTTGCAGCGATGACCGCAATGACCGCTACAAAGCCTTCGGTAAGCATTGCGCCGAAACCTATCATCCGTATCTCGGATTCGCTCTGGATCATCTTGGGCGTTGTGCCTGATGAGATGAGCGAATGAAATCCCGACACCGCGCCGCACGCAATGGTGATGAACATAAACGGAAAAACGGTTCCAGGGATTATCGGGCCGCCGCCATTAACAAATTTTGTTATTGCAGGCATCTGAACATCCGGCGCAAGGATGAGCACGCCGAGCGCAAGCAGAACGACTGTGCCTATTTTCATGTAGGTTGAAAGATAATCACGCGGGGCAAGGAGCAGCCAGACAGGGAGAACAGAGGCCACAAAACCGTAAATCGCTATGAGCCACACAAGCGTGTTTCTGTCGAAATTAAAATATGATTCAAGAGCGGAGCCGGGGATATATCTTCCCATAATCACGGCAAGGATGAGCGATATAACGCCGATGACGCTTACCTCTCCCACTTTGCCGGGTCTCAATCTGTAGAGATATATGCCCATGAAAAGGGCTATGGGTATGGTTGCTGCGATGGTGAATGTCCCCCATGCGCTGTGCGCAAGGGCATTGACTACTGCAAGGCCGAGACCTGCCAGGGCAACGATGATGATAAACAGAATGGCAAGCGCTGCTGCTATGCCTGCAACAGGCCCTATCTCATCTTTGGCGATCTGGGCAAGAGAGCGGCCGTTTCGTCTTACTGACGCTGCGAGTATTACCGTATCGTGAACCGCGCCTCCAAGCGCAGCGCCGATGAGTATCCAGAGAAACCCGGGGAGATAGCCGAACTGCGCCGCAAGCACTGGCCCGATAAGCGGCCCTGCGCCTGCAATAGCTGCGAAATGATGTCCGAACAGAACCCACTTGTGTGTAGGGTGATACCGCCATTCTCATGCACGGCGTTATTCTTCTATCATCAATGCTCAAAACCTTTGCTGTGATAAATGCGCCGTAGAGACGATACGAGATGACAAAAAAGCAGGCAGCCGCAACTACAAACCAGAGGGCATTGACATGCTCGGCTGGATTTATGATTTGAGCAACAACCGCAAGGGCAAATGCGCCGATTGCGGCAAGGATGATTAGGATGAGGGTGGATGGTTTCATAAATTCCGTATGCCGATATTATAAAATATATGGATATATGAGGTCAACCCCGTTAGAAGTCTCCTTAGAAGTCTCCTTGCTTAAGGGTTGATAGCATAGTCATAGTAGATATTCATTTTGTAGCAGACTCTAACGGGGTCAACCATTTAAAATATTGGCAACAAAAAAAGAACCCCGCCATCGCTGACGGGGTTCTTTTCGGAGGAAGCCTTATAAACTTTACTCCGCTTTAATGCTTGTTCCCAAGCTGGAGCTTGGGAACGAGAAGCGGCTCACCCCTACGATTAATTGCACATAATCACATTGTCAACAAGCTGGCATTGACGGTTGGCATTATACACCGGGTAGTAGGTTATCAACGGCTGGAGGCCGCCTGCCGTAAAGCCAAAGACCGAAGAATCGGCAAAGGCAGACACTGTTCCAAATGCGGATTCATAATAGTTGATTTGGCCTCCTGCGGCAAGGCTTCCCAACCCTTCCTGTATCACATTGGTATAGCTTGCCGTGGTTGTGGGCGCGGCAGTGGGATTTATGGTCAGAACGCCGTTAACGAATGTGATTGTATAGTTGCCGGATGTCTGTCCGCCCGGTGTGATGACATAGCTGCCTGCGTTTGTTGCGCCTTGCGATGTGCCGCCGTAGGCAAGCGTTCCGCCAAGCACGGAGGATGTTTCGCTGTTGACAAGGCCGGTGTATGTTACGCCGTTGCCGCCGCTGTATGCCAAGCCGTTGTATGTCTTGCTGTCCGCGTTTGCCGTTACGGTCAATGCCGCAGTGTTGATTACACCGGTTGTGTCGGTTAGGAATGTGTAGGTGTAGTTATTGCCGCTGTTGCCGTCATTCACTATTCCGCTCGCCGTCAGTGTCTTGCCTGTGCCTGCGTTCTGGTTGTCGTAGGTCTCGCTGAAGCCTGCTGTGTCTGCGCCGTATATCGTGCCTGTAACCACCGGCGCAGCCGCCGCGCCGGTAAGACCGTCGTAGGTCTTGGTGTTGGTCTGCGCTGTTACGGTCAATGCCGCAGGATTCACGGTCAGTGTGCCGTTGGCATAGGTAATGGTGTAGTTGCCGGATGTTTGTCCGCTTGGCGTGATGACATAGCCACCTGCGTTTATCGCGCCCTG
>JACRNK010000164.1 GCA_016234985.1 Deltaproteobacteria bacterium | reverse complement strand
TTATCCACAACAGGGATACAACTTTTATCCGCATTTTCTGCGATTGCAAATAAGGGCTACCTTATGAAACCGTATGTGGTAAAGAAAATAGTAAATGAAAAGGGCGATGCAATTGAAGAGTTTCGGCCATCGGTGGTGAGAAGGGTTATATCTGAAGAAACCGCAAACAGGGTAACCGGCATACTGAAACAAGTAACTGAAAAAGACGGCACAGGCGCAAAAGCAGCGATAGAAGGTTTTGAGGTTGCCGGCAAAACAGGCACCGCGCAGAAACCTGATCTCTCGCAAGGAGGTTATACGGCGGACAAATATGTAAGCTCATTTATCGGATTTGCCCCTGCGGATAATCCTGAGATTGCTATTCTGGTTGCAGTTGATGAGCCTTCGGGCGAGTTTTATGGAGGCGCCATTGCTGCCCCTGTTTTTAAGGAGATTGCCAGCCAAACCCTTTCTTATCTTGGAGTTTTTCCAAAAGGTTTGAAAGAAAATAAGTCATATAAGACTTATATGACTTATAGCGACACGCACACTGCATTTGACGATGGAGGGGGAGACCTCTCTCATATGCCTGATTTGAAAGGCAAGACTGTCCGGTCGGTCTTGAGACTTACAAGAGAGATTCCCCTTGAGGTAAAGATTGCCGGCAGCGGAAAGGCAATCTATCAGAAACCTCTGCCGGGCGAAAGAATTGCCCAGGGACAGACGGCAGAGGTATGGTTTAAATGAATACAATATTTTCAGCCTCAATAGAAATATCACTCTCGGAACTCATAAAAGATTTGCCCAACAAGCGTATTGTTGGCAATCCTGAGACGCCCATACAGGGCATTGCTTATGATTCTCGGCAGGTTGATAAAGGTTTCCTTTTTGCCGCTATCAGGGGGCAGCATCTTGACGGTCATCAGTTTATCACAGATGCCATAAACCGTGGGGCATCGGCTGTTCTCGCAGAAAAGCCAACCCCCCCTGCCCCCCCTTTATTAAAGGGGGGGATAGGGGGGGTTACACAGGTAATAGTTCCCGATGTGAGAGAGGCAATGGCAAAACTGGCTGCGTTATTTTACGGAGAGCCTTGCAAAAACATGACACTTATCGGCGTAACAGGGACAAATGGAAAGACGACCACAACATATCTTGCAGAGTCAATATTAAAGGCCGCCGGTTTTCATGCCGGCGTTATAGGCACTATTAACTACCGTTATGGAGATAAGATATTTAATGCGCCTCATACAACGCCGGAATCGCCTGACCTTCAAAAGATTTTCAAAGAGATGGTTGACAGCGGCGTTACCCATTGTGTGATGGAGGTTTCCTCGCACAGCCTTGCGCAGAAAAGGGTTGACGGCTCAATATTTGCCGGCGGGGTCTTTACCAATCTTACTCAGGACCATCTGGATTATCACAAGACAATGGAAGAATATTTTGAAAGCAAGTCCAGGTTATTCACTGATTTTATAGCCAAAGAAAATAAAGGTTTTGCAGTAATAAATGTAGATGACCTGTGGGGAGAGAAATTATTAAATTTAAAATTTAAAATTTCAAATTTAAAATTTATTAGATATAGCCTGAAACAGGATGCGGAGATTCATCCTGCCAAAATTTCGTTTTCCGAAAGAGGCATAGAGGCCATGCTCGATACGCCTGTCGGTTCTGTAAAGATTTCTTCGCCGCTTCTTGGTGAATATAACCTTCAAAACAGCATGGCAGCGGTTGGTATCGGCATTGGTTTGGGGCTGGGTAAGCAGACCATAGAGCAGGGCATTGCAAACCTTAAAAGAGTTCCTGGCAGACTTGAGAGGATTATTTCCGATGACGGTTTTCAGGCAGTTGTTGACTATGCCCATACCGGCGATGCGCTGGAGCGGGCGCTCAACACCTTGAGGCCGCTGACAAAAGGGAGGCTGATTACCGTATTCGGCTGCGGCGGCGACAGGGACAGGGGAAAACGTCCCGTCATGGGAGAGATTGCAACAAGGCTGAGCGACTTCACAATAATCACATCGGATAATCCGCGAAGCGAAGAGCCTCTGGAGATTATAAAAGAGATTGAGGCAGGGATAGATAAAGGCGACAGGGACGTTTATACAGTTATGCCTGACAGGCATGAGGCAATCAAGATTGCGGTAAACATGGCAGCAGGACGCGACATCATCCTTGTGGCAGGCAAGGGGCATGAGGATTATCAGATTATCGGAGATAAGAAGTTTCATTTTGACGATACAGAAGAGATAAAAAAGGCGATGAAGCAAAATGCTCAAGGTTTAAGGTTCAAGGTGCAAGGGACAAAATGATAAGACTCACAGTAAAAGATATTGCCAATGCAGTGAATGGCAATTTAATGTCCGGCAATGAGGATGTCTGGATAAATGGTGTTTCGACCGATTCCAGAACCATCAGGAAGGGCGAGCTTTTTTTCGCCTTAAAAGGGCCTAATTTTGACGGGCATCGTTTTATTGAAGATGTGTTGAACAAAGGGGTGGCAGGGGCGGTGATAAATGCGGAATGCGGAATGCGGAATGCGGAATTTCCGGTAATTCAAGTTGAAGATACGCTTGCAGCGCTGGGTGACCTTGCAAGATACTGGAGAGGATTACATCCTGTGCCGCTCATTGCAGTCAGCGGCAGTTGCGGCAAGACAACAACCAAAGAGATGATAGCGTCAATACTCAATGCTTCACGCACGATTATAAAAACAGAGGGTAATCTGAACAACCTCATAGGCCTTCCCCTTACGCTATTCGGCCTTAATAATATTCATAAAGCGGCAGTGGTAGAACTCGGCATTAGTGAAAAGGGTGAGATGCAAAGGCTGGCGAGGATTTGCAAACCGGATGTGGCTGTGCTGACCAATATCGGCGAGGCTCATATGTCTACGCTTGGAAGCATAGAAGGCGTGGCATCGGCAAAGGGCGAGCTTTTTCAGGAGATGGACACGAGCGGCACGGCAATTATCAACATGGATGATCCACGGCTTGCAAGCATGGCGGGAAATATCAGGGCAAAAAAGATTACCTTCAGCGTGAAGCCTGCCCCTGCAGGTAGTAAGCAGGGGTCAAAAGCAGATGTGATGTTGAAAGGCGAAGGGCAAGAAACAACCTTTATCGTTATGGGCGAGGAGATTCCGGTGAGGCTGCAATATGCCGGTGCGCATAATCTTTCCAATGCCGCCGCTGCCATTGCAGCCGCGATTCAGCTTGGCGCAACAAAAGAGGAGATTATAGAGGGGCTCTCTTCTGTAAAACCTTTGTGCGGCAGGATGGAGATAATTTCACTGGCAAATGGAATAACAATTATTGATGATACTTATAACGCAAACCCGCTTTCTATGGAGGCATCATTAAAGAGCCTTGCGGCTATGAAGAGGAGAAAGATTGCTGTTCTGGCTGACATGCTGGAGTTAGGGGATATTGCGCAGGCCGCCCATAAAAACATAGGCAGGTTGGCAAAGGAGTTCGGCATAGAGTTTCTTTTCGCAACCGGCAATTTCAGAAAAGATGTTGCAAAGGGCGCATTAGACGCAGGCATGCCGGCAGATAAAATATTTGAGGCAGCGGATAAAACCGGCCTTGTTGAAGCCCTTCACAATATTATAAGAGACGGAGACAGCATCCTTGTTAAAGGCTCGCGGGGAATGAAGATGGAGGAAGTAGTAAAACAATTAAAAATTAGGAATTAAGAATTACAAATTAAAAACGATTATATTCAATTCCTAATTTCTAATTCGTAATTTAAAATTATGTTATACCACTTATTATATCCGCTTCATAAATATCACACTGTCTTTAATGTATTTCAATACATTACATTCAGGACTATTTATGCGGTTGTGACTGCGCTACTTTTGAGCTTTATCATCGGGCCTTATATCATAAGGAAGCTCTCGCTTATGCAGATAGGCCAGGTTATAAGAAAGGACGGTCCGGTAAATCATTTCAGCAAAGAGGGCACCCCGACCATGGGCGGCGCGCTTATTTTGTTTTCAATAATTGTTCCGACGCTGCTCTGGGCTAATCTTACGAGCCAGTATATATGGCTGTTGGTCGCGGCTACGTTCAGTTTTGGCATAGTAGGTTTTATAGACGACTATAAAAAGGTGGTGCGAAAGGACAGCAGGGGACTTTGGCCCAGATATAAGTTTCTTGGGCAATTTATCATTGCCCTCGGCGTGGCTCTGTTCCTGTATTTCACAGGGTTTAATACATCTGTCACGGTTCCGTTTTTTAAGAATGCAACCGTCTCGTTAGGGTGGCTCTATATCCCTTTTGTCGTGCTGGTGATAGTAGGCGCATCAAATGCGGTAAATCTCACGGACGGGTTAGACGGTCTTGCCATCGGGCCTATAACCATAGCTGCCGCAACCTACATGCTTTTTGCCTATCTCACGGGAAATGTAAAGATAGCGCAATATCTCCAGATTATGTATGTGCCAAAAACCGCCGAATTGACAATATTCGCAGGCGCCATGGTTGGCGCAAGTCTCGGCTTCCTCTGGTTCAACAGTTATCCTGCCCAGGTTTTTATGGGGGATGTAGGCTCCCTGTCTCTGGGAGGGGCATTGGGAACCCTGGCGGTCATTACCAAACATGAAATGCTGCTTGTCCTTGTAGGCGGCGTATTTGTTGTGGAGGCGCTGTCGGTGATAGTTCAGGTAGGGTCGTTCAAGCTCAGGGGCAAAAGGATATTCAAGATGGCCCCCATACATCATCACTTTGAGTTAAACGGCTGGCCTGAACCCAAGATAATCGTGAGATTTTGGATAATATCAATCATACTTTCGCTTATAGCGATAAGCACATTGAAATTGAGATGAAGATACAGGCAATGGGCAATAGGCAAGAGGCAACAATAGAATTGCAAGGCAAGAATGTCCTCGTAGTCGGCCTTGCAAAGACAGGGGTTTCCGTTGCCAGATTTTTACATGAGCATGGCGCCATTGTTGCAGCAACAGATGTTTCGCCTGCGTCTCAGATTAAAGGTGTTGATGAGCTGCAAAAAATAGGCATAGAAGTCGAGACAGGGGGACACAGCCTTAAGCATTTTTTAAATGCAGACCTGATTGTCCTGAGTCCGGGTGTTCCGCCGGATTTAGAACCGCTTCAAGAGGCCAGGAAAAAAGGCGTAGAAATAATAAGCGAGATAGAGCTGGCATATAGTTTTATAAAAGAGCCTATCGTGGCTATAGCAGGTACAAACGGCAAGACGACCACAACGACGCTCATTGGCAAGATTCTGGAGGCAGGCGGCAAAAAAGTCTTTGTGGGCGGCAATATCGGGCTTCCTTTGATTGAATATGCCGCCGGAGGAGAAACAGCCGACTATCTTGTTGTTGAGGTAAGCAGTTTCCAACTGGAAGGCATCAGAAAATTCAGGCCGCATATAGCAATTCTTTTAAACATTACCGAAGACCATTTGGACAGATACGCAGGTTTTGAAGAATATGCCGCCGCAAAGTTCAGGCTCTTTGAGAATATGAAACAAGGGGATGTTGCTGTTGTAAATAATGATGATGCTGTCATCAACTCAAAACTTAAAACCTTGCCCCTGCAGGTTTTAAGCAGGGGGCAAAAGTCAAAATTTAAAGTAATACCTTTTAGCAGCGGAAATCCCCCTGTATCCCCCTTTGAAAAAGGGGGAATTAAAGGGGGATTTGAAGGCATTTATTACAGCAACGGGAATATCGTTTATTCTTTTGAAGGAGCGGAGGAGTCTTATCCAACAGGAAATTTTAAACTCAAGGGTATCCACAACATAGAAAACATCATGGCCTCTATCGCTGTTGCAAGGGAGTGCGGCATTGCGAAGGATGTCATACAAAAAACCATTGAATCATTTAAAGGACTTCCTCACAGGATGGAGTTGATACGGGAGATAAACGGCGTCGGTTATTACAACGATTCCAAAGGCACGAATATCGGCGCGCTTCAGAAATCTCTGGAAGGGATTGATTCGCCTGTCATTCTCATTGCAGGCGGCAAAGACAAAGGGGGCGATTACCGGGTTTTAAATGACCTGATAAAGAAAAAGGTAAAGAGCCTGATACTTTTAGGAGAGGCAAAAAATAAGATAAAAAACGCCTTTAACGGTTTGACAGAAATTGTAATAGTCGAATCTCTTAAGCAGGCGGTGGACACAGCCGGCGCCAAGGCTGTTAAAGGAGATGTTGTTTTGCTCTCACCTGCCTGCTCCAGCTTTGATATGTTTAAAGATTACAAGGAGCGGGGAGAAATTTTCAGAAGATTGGTGGAGACTATATGTTAAAAGTCCGCGAAATAGATAAACCGCTTATCCTTGCCACCATGGCGCTTGTGGCAATAGGCTTTGTTATGGTTTGGTCTACCAGTTATATAATGGCCATGAAGAGGTATGGGAATGAGTATTTCTTTGTTAAAAAGCATCTCATATTTATTGGTTTGGGGTTCATCCTGTTTTTTATTGCTGCAAATGTAAAATATCATCTGTATCAAAGATGGACATACGCGATATTTCTTGCAAGCCTCGTCTCTCTCATCATACTCACATTCATACATGGCATGGGAAACGAGGCTGGAGGCGCAAGGAGGTGGATAAAACTAGGCCCTGTTACATTTCAACCTTCTGAACCGGCAAAGCTTGCTGTAATCATATATATGTCATATTACCTTGCGGCAAAAAAGGAGCGGTTGAAAACTTTTTCCATAGGCATTGTGCCGCCAATGATTATGAGCGGGCTTATTCTGCTTTTTATCTTAAAGGAGCCTGATTTTGGAACAGCTTTATCTCTTGGCGCAATTACCATCATCATGATGTTTATTGCAGGAGTGCGGATAAGATACCTTTTTTCCCTGCTTCTTTTTGCGGCGCCGTTTATTTATTTTATGGTTACGAAAGTTGACTACAGAATGAAACGGGTTCTTGTTTTTTTAGACCCGTGGAGGGATTCAGGAGGCGCAGGGTTCCAGCTTGTCCAATCGCTGATTGCCTTTGGCGCAGGAGGCGTCTGGGGCGTCGGCCTTGGCGAAGGCAAGCAGAAATTATTTTATCTGCCGGAGGCGCATACCGATTTTATTTTATCCGTGGTAGGAGAGGAACTGGGGCTCATAGGAGTTTCTGCGCTTATTGCGCTTTATCTGATTATACTCGTTTCAGGCATAAGAATCAGTTTAAAGGCAAAAGATCTCTTTGGCCAATATCTTGCCATAGGCATTACGCTCTTAATTGTGCTTCAGGCAGCGGTAAATATGGCTGTTGTGCTCGCGCTTTTGCCTACAAAAGGGCTTACCCTTCCTTTTATAAGCTACGGCGGGACATCTCTTGTGGTGAATATGATAGGCATGGGGATATTGGTGAATATATATAAGGAAGGGGTAAAAGAACGGTAGTATGCGAATCGTATTAACAGGCGGAGGTACCGGCGGACACCTATTCCCTGCCATTGCGCTTGCAGAAGAATTTAAGGCAAGAAAAGGGTGTGAGATTCTATTTATAGGAAGCGCCGCAGGCATAGAGAAAGGGATTGTTCCAAAACACGGTTATGCATTGGAACTTTTGGACATACAAGGCCTTAAAGGCAAAGGATTAAATAAAATATCGGCTGCCTTGAAGGCAGCAAAGGCAGTTTTTGCCGCGAAAAAGATTCTTAAATCTTTCAGGCCGGACGTGGTTATAGGCACAGGGGGCTATTCATCCGGTCCGGTTGTTCTGGCAGCAAGGCTTCTCAGGATAAAAACAGCGATTCTTGAACAGAACAGCGTGCCGGGTTTAACCAATAGAATTTTGGGGAGGGTTGTGAACAAGGTTTTTGTTGCATTTGACAAGAGCAAGAAATTTTTTCCTGGCGGACGGGTTATCCTTGCAGGAAATCCGGTAAGGAAGGAGCTGTTAGAGACAGCAGCCGGCAGTCAGCAGCCGGCAGTCAAAGACAAGAAATTCACCATTCTGATATTCGGCGGAAGCCAGGGGGCGAAGGCGGTGAATACCGCATTTCTCGATGCTTTGGAATATCTGGCCGATATAAGAGACGGCATGAAGATTATCCACCAGACCGGGGATGCGGATTATCAGACCGTAAAAGAAATGTATGAGAGAAAAGGGATTAAGGCGGAGGTTTTCAGATTCATAGACGATATGGCTGAAGCATATTCTCCGGCGGATTTAGTAATATG
>JACRNK010000163.1 GCA_016234985.1 Deltaproteobacteria bacterium | reverse complement strand
AGGCTCAGTCTTTATTTTTTCATGCCCGTATTTTTTGCCTCTTTTGCAATCGGGCTGGGGCTTACAATCATTGAGGCAATGGACAGGCTGCTGCCATTGGGAACAACCCTGCCGCAAAGGCAGGAGATTGAATATCTGCGATGGTATATAAAGGCAGCAACACTTGGAGGCGCTGCAATCGCCGTAGCAACAGGTTTGCTCATTGCATTTGCATTAAACAGGCCGCTTAAGAGGCTGGAAGGCGCTTTGCAAAATATTGCAAGCGGGAGCGCAGAGGAATTGGATATAGGCGCTACAAACGAGTTTGCCTCTTTGAGCAAAAGCTTTAATACCGCTGTTGCAGCCATAAAACAGAGCCTTTTAACGGCAAAAACCGGCGCATCAGATGAAGCGGTTCAGGGATTGGAAAGATTGGAAAGGTTGGCTGTGCTTGGCGGCATATCCGCTGTCATTGCCCATGAAATAAAAAACCCGCTTGCATCCATAAAAGGGTTGACTCAGCTGATGGCTGAAAAGGCGGAGGGCGGCAGCGATGCAAAAAAATACACCTCTGTAATGCTTGAGGAGATTGACCGTCTGAACAAAGTGGCGGATAATCTTCTGTATCTCGCAAAACCGGCTAAAGACAATCACAGGTATTACGACATAAAATCGCTGCTGAACAAGGCTGCAGATAACGCCCTGGCTGCTGCAAATAAAAAAATTGAAATACTAAAAGAGCCTGATGAAACGCCAATAGAGATCTGGATGGACAGCGATAGATTAGAAAGGGCTTTTTTAAATCTCCTGATAAATGCCATTCAGGCAAGTGCGGAAAATAATCCCCCCATCCCCCCTTTGTCAAAGGGGGGCAAGGGGGGATTTGCAGGAGGAATAGTTGCAATCACTGTTGAAAAACATAAAGATAAGGTATCTGTTAAAATAACCAACAAGGGTTCTTTTATCCCTGCGGAAGACAGGGATAAAATATTTGAGCCTTTTTACACCACAAAAGGCAAGAAAGGAACCGGCCTTGGGCTTGCTGTTGCAAGGCACATTGTATTGTCCCACAGCGGAGATATAAAGATTGAAAGCAATAAAGAAGAGACGACGTTTATTGTAGAACTTCCGCTTCATGCTGGTTCAGGCTTGTAGCCTGAACCGAAACAGTTTGGTTCAATCTGCAAGATTGAACCAGCAGAGAAATTCGTCATTCCGGCAGTCTTTAAGCCGGAATCCAGTATCTTTGTATTAAAACCTCTGGATTCCGGCTAGAAACACGCCGGAATGACGACTGTTTTAGACTTTTGCAAGAACTTTAGAAAATAAAAAAATTCTCATTTTCTGATTTTCTTGCTTTCCGTATTTTACTATGCTTAACCCAAACATCCTCATTGTAGATGACGAAGAAGGCATGAGATTTTTTCTGGCTGAGGCCATGAAAAAGGAAGGCTATGGGTTTACCGCTGCATCATCAGGCGAGGATGCCCTGGAGATATATAAAAAAGATGCCTGCCCGATTGTTATCCTTGATGTCAAAATGCCGGGCATAAGCGGCATTGAAACATTTGAGCGGATGAGGGAAATAAATCCTGAGGTTATAGCCATACTCATAACAGCCCACGGCCTGAAGGAGATTCCCCTAAAAGCGCTTGACAGGGGAGTCTATGACTACTTTAACAAGCCTTTTGACATTAAGGAATTGCGGGTTGTTATAAAAAGGGCTGTTGAAAGATGGCGGCTGAAAAATGAGATTAAAGAGCTCCGTTCAAACCTTGAAGAGAAATACAGCTTTGAAGGTATTATCGGGAATAGCAGCAAAATGAAAGAGGTTTTCAGCCTCATGGAAAAGGTCAAGGATGTGGATGTGAATGTGCTGCTCACAGGCGAAAGCGGCACAGGCAAGGAGCTGGTTGCAAGGACAATACATTTCATAGGCGCAAGAAGCAAATGCCCTTTTGTAGGGTCGGCTGTATTGCAATACCTGACACCCTGCTGGAGGCAGAGCTATTCGGCTATGAAAAGGGCGCATTTACAGGCGCACACAAACAAAAACAGGGCAGGATAGAAATTGCTGAAGGCGGCACCATTTTTCTTGACGAGGTTGGCGACCTTTCTCCGCCTACACAGACAAAACTTTTACGCGTGATACAGGAACGGACATTTACGCGGATTGGAGGGGCAGCGCCGATTACTGTGGATTTCCGCCTTATAGCAGCCACAAATAAAGATTTGGCAAAGGAAGTAAAAGAAGACAGATTCAGGGAAGACCTTTATTATCGTTTAAATGTTGTTTCCATCAATCTTCCGCCGCTCAGGCAAAGAAAAGAGGATATTCCGCTTCTTGTGAAACATTTCATAGAGAAATACAACATAGCGTTTAATAAAAATATAAAAGGCCTGTCTCCCGATGCTGTGGAGCTTTTTATAGATTATAACTGGCCTGGCAACATAAGAGAGCTTGAAAACGCAATACAGCGCGGCATAGTATTGACAGAAGGCGAACTCATAGATAAAAATGTTGCCGCAAATTTAATCCCCCTTCATCCCCCTTTTTCAAAGGGGGAGCTAATAATTTCCCCCCTTTTGCAAAGGCCCCCTTCCCCCCCCTTTTTTTACAAAGGGGGGGCTGGGGGGGTTAAAAATACTTCCCTTCGCTCAAAAATGGGGCAGGTCACGGAAGAGGCTGAAAAACAGATGATAAAAGACGCCCTCGTCAAAACAAGATGGAAAAAAAGCGAGGCGGCAAGGATTTTAAATATAAGCAGAAAGAGTCTTTATAATAAAATGAAGAAGTATAATCTGCTGGACGAGGAAGGTATTGCCGATATTGAGTAAATAATTACCCACCCATCCTATTGGAGTAAAACAGGCTTTTAAAAAACAATAATAATTACAGTATGTTACAGTTATTATATGTTTTGGAACAGGATTTGCAATTACATTAAGTTGTCAAGGAGGCCATTGATGCAAAACAACAAAGGCAGGACAGTATTTGAAACACTTTTGGCGCTTATTATTATCGGCATCCTTATCGTTGGTGCTATAACATATCTCCAAAGGGCAACCAAAGTAGTGAAAGAATATGCTATGATAAGCGAGCTTGGCAATATAAGGACATCTGTCCTGCTTTATTTTGTCATAAACAAGAGGTTTCCAGACAGCCTG